>JAOASE010000008.1 GCA_025210155.1 Alphaproteobacteria bacterium
AAGAAAGCTGCTGTTGCTAAACCTGTAGCTAAGAAAGCTCCAGTTAAGACTGTTAAGAAAACTACTACTGTGGCTAAAAAAGCAGTTGTTAAGAAGGCTACTGTTAAAGTTGCTGCTCCTAAAAAAGCAGCTAAGAAAGTTGCCACTAAAACTGTGAAAAAAGCTACTGTGAAAACAGTTGCTAAAAAGACTGTTAAGAGAACTGTTTCAGTTAAAACTACTCCTGTTAGCAAAGAAAGTTTCAACGATAGACTTTTAAGAAAATGGTTAGTTGGAAATTCTAATGAAGTTCTTTCTGAAAATAAATTTAACTATTTCAAAAAAATGATTACTAAATTTGAGCAAAGAGATGGTAAATTTGCATTTTCATGGAATATATTTGCTGCTCTTTATAACTTCTTATATAGTTTCTTTAGAAAAGACTATGTTGGTGGTTTAGTTGTTGTTGCCGTATTAAAACTTATTGATATTCTTGCTACTATGTATGCAGTTGAAGCCGGTGTTACTTATTATGGTGCATTTAGCTTTGTTCATCTTTTTGTTCTTGCTATGGTTGGTTCATCTCTTGTTAATTATAGATTGTTCCACAAGTTTGAAGCAGATAAAAAAGTTATTTCTTCTGTTTCAGATAAAGAGCAAGCTTTAAAAGTTATGCAAGACCTTGGTGGTGTTCATAGCTTCTGGAGAATTGCTATGATTGCAATAACTATTGCTTTAGTTTTATTGTCTATTGCAGTTAATACTGGATATATTGGTATTTAATTAACTACCTTTAGGGAAAGATAATAATCCGCTTTTCGTAAATACGTTTAGCGGATTTTTTATTATTATCTTGACTTAGGAAACAATTCGCTATAGTCTGACATTAACAACAATTTAAAATTTTAGGGTTGCCCTACTCCTTAATAGGGCTACAAATTAAACTTTCCATAAAAAGGCCTTTCTTTCGAGACTTGTTCAAAGGGCCTTTTTTTATTCAGATCTAGTTACTTTTATATAATTGAGTTTTTTTATTAATCCACCATTTTATACAACGGTATAACTAAGGTGGATTTTTTATTATATTGACTCTAAAAAAAAAGGGTTATATAATGTTCTTTAAGTCTACATTTAAACTATTCCAAGCTGTGTTTCTTGGCGAAACAGTGTCAGCTTAGGAAGATTAGCTTACAACTTGGAATGTCACCGCCAAAGGACATTTCATTAAGGGAGTTGGGAACAAAACCTATGAATGCATTGAGAAAAATCATTCATTAGAAATTCCATGTGGATTTAAATTAGGTTTAAATTTAAGGGGGCATATAGTTGGAGAAACGTCTAGTGATGAAGATTGTGCCCCCTTTTCCTTTATTAAAAATAACAAATAAAATATTTCAGGTTTAAGTTAGTGTAAAAAACCTCTTGGTGGCTAGTCATAGTTTATCTAAGAGGTTTTTTTGTTGACTCTCATATTTTTATATAATATAAATACACCACTAAAGGTTTAAATTAAGATTAAAAACCTCTCGACTACTTAGAAAAGTTTGTTTGAGAGGTTTTTTTCTTGACTATAGATAGAAAAGATACTATACTTTCAATTGTTAGTTGTATTTTTAAACAATTAATAAATTAGGTTTAAATTTGGAGTGCCCTATATGTTGGAGAAACGTCTAACAATGAAGATTGGGGCACTCCTTCCTTTTTATTTGTAACTATTTTTGATGCATAAAAGACTTGTTTCTTGAATCGTTTTGTGCTATATTTGTTTTGTTTTAGGAAAAGGATATTTAAAGCAAAATTTAGGTTAGAACTTATGATAAATAATTACTTAAATACTGATTTAAAATTTATCAAAGGTGTTGGCGAAAAAACTGCTGATAAGTTTTATACCTTATTAAATGGAGGACAAATTGTTAGAGAAATCTTGTACCACTTTCCTGTGGATTTTTTGGATAGGACGTATAATCCTAAAATATCTTCCCTTTTAGATGGCACCTCACCTGTTGGGAAAGTTGCTACTTTAAAAGTTGAAATTCTTCAACATAAGAAAGGTTATAAAAGATCTCCCTATAAAGTTATTTGTTCTGATGGAACTGGCAGAATTGCTATTCCTTTTTTTAATGTTAAATATGCCGATTGGATTAGAGAAAAGTTGCCTACTGGGCAGGTTCGTGTTATTTCAGGAAAAGTAGATAAGTTTCGTGGTGAGTTGAGCATGTCTCATCCTGATTATGTATTAAATGAAAAGTATTTTAACGACATTCTTATTATGGAAACTATTTATCCACTAACAGCTGGACTACCTAATAAATCCGTTAGAGGTGCCATTACAAGGATTCTAAATCATTTAGATAGATTGGCTGGAATGCCAAAGTCTTCCGATAGAAAAGAAGCTGATATTACTGATGAATGGATAGATAAAAGAATGATTGGGCAAGATGATTTTCCATCTTGGTTGGAAGCTATGAAAGCTATGCATTTTGCTAAAGATAGAGATGCCTTAGAACCTGACTTTTTACCTAGAAAAAGATTGGCTTATGATGAAATTCTTGCATCTCAGTTGGCACTAGCGTTATTACATAGAGATGAGAGGGAGCTTAAGGGTATTTCTACTCATGGAGATGGTAGATATGTTAAAAAGTTATTGGATGCCCTACCCTTTGATTTGACTACAGCTCAGAAAAGATCTGTTGATGATATTTTTCAAGATATGGCCACACCTAAGAGAATGTTGCGTTTGTTACAAGGAGATGTTGGAAGTGGTAAGACTGTTGTGGCTTTAATGTCACTTCTAAATGCTGTTGAGGCTGGTGGTCAAGCAGTTTTAATGGCTCCAACAGATTTACTTGTTAGGCAGCATTTTAAAGATTTGTTTGAGCTATTGAATAAGGCTGGATTATTAGATGAAGTTCCTATTGAGCTTATTACAGGTAAGGATAAGGCTGCTGTTAAGAGAGAAAAATTAGGTAAATTAGCTTCTGGTCAGGTTAAGATTGCTGTTGGTACGCATTCATTATTCCAAGATAAAGTTGAGTTTGAGAATCTTACTTTAGCGGTGATTGACGAACAACATCGATTCGGAGTTGGGCAAAGATTAAATTTAGTAAGTAAAGCAAAAGAAAATCCTGCAGATGTTTTGGCTATGTCAGCTACACCGATTCCAAGGACATTAACTATGACTATTTATGGGGATATGGATCTTTCTATTATTGATGAGTTACCTCCTGGAAGACAGCCAATTACTACCACGACTGTATCTGTTGAGAAATTAGATGAATTAACTTTATCATTGAAGAGTAAGATTGCTGAAGGTGAAAAGATTTATTGGGTTTGCCCTCTTATTGAGGAAAGTGATAAGATGGATTTTGCAGCAGTTGAAACTCGTTTTAGATATTTGCAAGAGAGGCTTGGCGGGCAAGTTGCGTTTGTTCATGGGAAGACTGAAAAAGAAGAACGTGATGCTATAATGCAGAACTTTAAAAATCCAAATGGAACTGTGAAAGTGCTTGTTTCTACTACAGTTATTGAGGTTGGCGTTAATGTTCCTGATGCTACTATTATGGTTATAGAAAACTCTGAGAGATTCGGATTGTCTCAGTTACATCAGTTGAGAGGAAGAATTGGTAGAGGTGATAAAAAATCTACTTGTGTACTACTTTTCGGAAGTAATGTAACCCCTATTGCAAAGCAAAGGTTGATAGCTATGAAAGAAACTCAAGACGGTTTTGTGTTAGCTGAAGAAGATTTGAAGCTTCGTGGTGCTGGAGAGATTTTAGGAACTAAGCAGTCTGGCTTCCCTCGTTTTAAAGTTGCAGATTATGGAAATGATAAAGAGCTATTTTATGCTGCTAAAGATGATGTGAAGATGATTCTTCATAAAGATCCTTACTTACAGACAGATCGTGGTAGAGCTTTGAGATGTCTTCTTAAGCTGTTTGGAAAGGATAAGGATTTAATAAATATTATTGCCGGATAAGAAAAAGGAGTGGATTAAAACCACTCCTGTATTTTTTTAACAATTAGTATTAATTTACTTTTTTAAGCTCCGGCATTATTGCTATTCTATAGCTTTTTCCCCAGATATAATCTAGAGAATTTTTGAATGCTTCTAGGTGATCGCTTGCCTCACCTCTTAAATTTCCGTAAACTATGAAATTTACGATTGCTTCAATAAATTCCTCTGAAAATTGAACTTTGTTAAAGCTTAGTCCTCGCCTCCTATGAATGTCATCCAAATGTGATTTGTAGATATAGTAGACTTCTGTGCTATCAGAATCTGGCAGGATAAAATCGTATTTTTTTAATACCAATCTTAACTCTGCACTTAGTAGACTATTAAATGTCTTAAGAAAACTTTTACTACAATTACTATTGATGTCATCACTCAAAACTTCTGCAGTGAATTGAACATTGCTATTTGTAGATAGAAAATTAACAATTTTATCCGCTACTGGCTTTACTAACTTTGTTTCCATATTATTGATTTAAAAAAGGTTTTATAAATATTGATAAAAACAATATAGTTGGTTGACTTTATTTTGTCAAGAATTCTTTCCTGAAATAAAAAAAGGTGAGATATAATAAATCCCACCTTAAATTCTTTTATACAGCAGCGGCTGTTGTAGCAACGGCAACCTCTTCGGATACCTGAACTTCCTCACCCCAAATACTTAAAAATAGTTTTTCAAATATAATGGCTTCTTTTTTCGAATGAACATATCCATCGATATATCCTGTTCTGAAAAAAGATTGTACTGCAAGCTTTACATCCATATCAACGTCTACCTCTCTTAATTCTTCATTAACAAAAGAAATTAGTCTACTTAGAAAAACATTTAACATAAGTGTCATGTTTTTATTTGAACTAAGACCTTTGTAAACCATTGAGGCGATGGCCGATAAATATGTATTTTCTTCTATTGATTCGATTAATTTATAAATTAATCTTCTTTCCCGTGTTTTCATAAATATTTTAGGTTTAAACTTTCTATACATAAATTATAGTCAAATCAAATATATTTGTCAAGTAAAAAGTTGTAAAATTAAAAAAGATGGGGTATAAAAACCTCATCTCTCTTAAAATTTTGCTAAAAAATAGATATTTTTAAAACACCTTATTTTACATCTCTACCTCTGCGGTAGATTGTGAATTCACTATTTCCAATAAGTAATTTAAATAACTTTCTCCCCAGATTATATCTACTAAGGAATGAAATGTTTTCTCGTATGATTTAAAATCTCTTTCCTCCCAGGCACCCCTTGTTAGAAAAGTATAAATCGCGCTCTTAGCTTCCTTACCAATAAACCCATCTTTCTTTTCATCTACGGGATGAATGGCACTGAAAATAATGGTTAACATATCTTCATGTACAATGTCAAACTCATATCTATCGAATACAACATTCAGATTGGATATTATTAGCTCTTGAAGCTCGGATAAAGACGAAATCTCAGTTTTATTTAAAATTGCATCTCTAGCGACTAATTGTAAATTGTAATCGCTCATTAGAAATGTTTCTGCTATAAGCTCTGCTACTGTTTTTATAGCATCGGACTCAAATAAAAATGTTTTCATTAAGTTTAAATTTAATTTTTTATGAATATAAAGCTATAATATATTTTTTTAACTGTCAATCTAAACGTTGAAAATTTTCTTAGCATCTTCTGTATAGTCCTCTGTGCTTTTATCTCCTACTTCAGAAGTTTTATATATGTATAGAGGTTTGTGAAGTTTAGTAGGTGTTTTTGAAACTTTTTGAGCTTTAATAACAATTCTTTTTGCGAAATCATCTCCGATTTTTGAAAATATTGGGAATACTTCTATTGCTCCGCCCTGCTCGTTCTTTATACTTTGTATGATAGTATCAAGGCGTTCTGCTTGATGGATGATATAAAAACTTCCGTTGCTCTTTAGTTTTTTCATACTTGCTGAAATCCATTTTTCTAATGGAAATTCTTTATTCTCTGTATGCGCTATAGATCTTCCATTGTCTGGAGATGTTTCACCTAAGTAATATGGAGGGTTTGTCATTACTGTATCAAAAAGTTTTTTCTTAAAATCTGAAGATTGTTTGCTTAAATCTTCTTTTATAACACTAAAGTTATTTTCGAAATTGTTTTCCTCTATTGAAAGTTTAAGTAGATTTAGTTGGCTTTCTTGTATATCTATAGATGTGAAGTTCTTATTATTCACTCTTGATGCTAGGCACAAAGTAGCTCCGCCATTGCCACAACCTATATCTAATATTTCTTTATCTTTGGATCTTAATTCTACGAAATGAGATAGAATTACGGCATCTTGAGAAACTTTCCAACCCTTTGAATTTTGCCAAATTTTTACCTTTTCTCCCAGTAGAGAGTTTAAAACTTTGTCCATAAGATTTTTCCTTTACTTTCAATATGTTTTATATATAATGTTTTATAATTTATTTTATAACAGTTTGCAATTAAATTTTGCTTAGAGATGAATAATAATGCTAGAAGAAAACGAAGAAATTATTGTTGAAGAACTTGATGAAAACCTTGTCGTTGAAGATGATTACGATGAAATCATTGTAGAAGAAGATACTGAAGAAGAAGTTCTTATTGAAGATAATAACACTCTTACATTCAAAAAAGAAGCTGATATAGCAGTGAAAACTTCCATTGTGAAGGATATTTCTATTACAAATATTTTTAGAGGAATAAATAATTTTCTTGCTAATGATTATTTATTTTTAGTTGCTACTGTTTTTGTTTATATGTTCCTTAAAAAGGATAAGTTATCAAAAAGAGAATTTTCATCTGATAAAATTAGATTTAGTGCTTTGATGATGTTTTTCATTATAATGGCAATATCTTTACCTATGCAATTTAAGAATGGTATGTTTTATTATCTATACCTGATTATAGCTTTTGTATTCTTTGCTGAATTGAAAAAGAGTTATAAGAGAATGAAATTTGATGAAGCTATTAAGGATAGTTTTAATATCACTAAAGAAGAAAAAAAATCTGGTGATTTTAATAGCATTGTTAGAACTATTATTGAAAATATAAAAAATGAAAAAGGAGAAAAATAGAATATGTTAAAGTTTTTGGAAAATATTTTTGTAAATAACTTTCATATCTTTTCCACTTTAATTAGTGCTCTTTCTGCTGTGTATTTATATAGAAGATTTGATATAAGTTCTTTTAAAGAAAAATTAACTGTTATTGTTGGTACTATTTTCTTTATATATTTATTGTCGTTTTTATTTGGTGTTTGGCAGCCAATAACTTGGAAGACTTTTGTTGGCATAGCTGTGGCTATATTCCTTGAAAAGAAATGGGGTAAGGTAAATCATGTTTGGGAGAGACCTCTTGAAATGGTTGCTATTTCTATGCTTTTCTTTGCTATGTTCTTGAATATTAAACTACATTCTTTTATAGATCTTGCTGATATGTCTGCAGTGAAAATGGGAATATTCATCTTTGTTGCTATTCTTACTGGATTTCTTACCGGAGTTTATACAAAGCCAGCTCTTAGAAGTAGAAGAATATCTACATTCCATTTCAAAAGAGGTCATAGAATTCTTTTAAATAAAATTGCATTGTTAGCTATATTTGATTTAATAATTTTAATGATATTTACTGGATCTGAAATGATATACTTATTCCTATATATTGGTGGATTTGGAATTGGTCTAATCAACTCTATGTGTGAGAAAATCAACCTTAAGAGACTTTGGGATGAGACATATATTTTCTTTTTATCAATTTTACTTGTATTTGCCGGACAGATAACTCATAATGTGTTAATCATGTTTTGCTCAGTTATGTTTTTACTTCACTCTATCAAGAAGGTTGAGCAAGGTGGTAAGTATAAATTAGCGGATATAAAAACTGTGCTTTTGTCTTACATTAAGTAATAGCTTTTTATCTTAGAATTTTTTTTATTTTTTAAACTAACATATACAATGGAAAAATTTTTAATAGACGTTTGGAGAAACTGGAGACTATATTTAATTTTAGTGTCAGGTAACATTTTAATTACCTTTAGCACTTTTTTAACGTCTCTACACACCCGATTGGACTTTCTGTCCTCAGTAGCTATGCATGCCGTTATTGCAGTGTTTTTAAACATCATTATGATACTGTATATCAGGATGCAAAATAAATTGAATTCAGAAAAATCCTAAAATTGTTTTTATTTAGAATTGGAATAATTCCATATTCTTTAGATTATCAAGTTTAAACCTAATTAAATTATTTTAACCATCGATGAAAAAAATTATTATTTTATCATTGTTAACCTTAGTGTTAATTGTAATCAATGTTGGCCTTGTTTTTATTACGGATAAAACAATCAATTTATTTGGCGTTGTTGAAACAACCTTTTCTGGTTGGAAATTCATCGCCTCATGGGTTGTAATTGATTTTACTGGGATAATTTTTATCCTTTTAAGAGATGTAAACATATCTATAGAAGAGGCTTTTGATTTTAGTAATTGGAAATTGGGCTTGTAATATATAAGCCTTGAAATGACTGTGAAAAAAGAGGTAAGAATTTAACCTCTTTTTTTGTTGTTGACTTTTAAAGGGAAAGAATTATCTTATGGTTGATTACAAATTTAAATCCAATATATTTTTAAATTTAGATAAAGGTGTTGATATTATAGTTTATACCTATTTTGGAAAGATCAATAATTAGTTGATACGAGAGATAAACCTAGAAAGAGGTTCCAAGATTATGGGGCCTCTTTTATTTTATTGACTTTTTACTTTATGTGATTATGTTTTATCTAAATTACAAATTTAAATCTAAAAAATGCAAAATTTAAAAAATTTAAAAACTAAGAAGTTCTATCAAGAGTTAAGAATTATCCTTATTGTGGATGTAGTTCTTTCCGTTATTTTTAGTTTGATGTATATCTTCTTTGATATAAAAGATAAGTTTAAAGAAGAATATTTCTGGAGTATTTTGGGCATCATAGTAGTAATTGATCTGCTATATTTTATACCAACAAAATTTATTCCAGGATTTTCCAAAGAAGAATGGGACGAGTTTCTGGCTAAAAATGGGAAGTCAGGCCCTAAAGAAAGATAATTATTAATTTATTAAAAAAGCTCCATTATTATGGGGCTTTATATTTTTTTATTGACTCTTATTTTTTTTTTGGCTATTATTTTAATGAAATATTCATTTAAACCTAATAAAATGCAAAATTTAAAAAATTTAAAAGCTAAAGAGAGAGGAAAAAATCTTCGCAAGAAATTAATTGCTACATTAATTTTTAGTGTCGCGTACATCCTAATATCTCTTATCTGTTACCAACTATTTAATGTGACAGATTCATTTAAATATCTTTTCTTCGCGGGTATATTCTTTGCGATACCAAATGTTGCTTTTTGGATACCATCAAGATACATACTGTTTCTTGAAAAGGAAGAAATCAATCAAGTGCTTGAAGAGCGTTTTGAAAAGTTTCAATGGGCGAGACTTTAAAACACTAATCAAAAATATTAAAAAGGAGGCTTTTGCCTCCTTATTTTTATACCTCAAGTTCTTTTCTAATTATATTTCTGAACTCGTCTATTGGTTTTAATTCTCCATCTTTTTTATCTATGAAGTACCAATAAGTCCATCCATTACAACTTGGTTGGTCTTGAACCTTAGCTCCTAGTTGGTGTATAGAACCCCTAGTCTTTTTACCAACAAGTTTTATAGTTCCATCAGTCATAAGTTCTGCTTCAAACTTTTGCTTTGCATCATAAAGTTTATCTCCCGGAACTAATAGATTTCTTTCCAGAACTGCTCCGAAAGGAATTTTCAGAACCTTTTCTTTTTCGAAAGGATTTGTTAATTCTTCGTCTTTTAACTCTTCAACCTCTGCTATTCTTTTAGTAGCAGCTTCTATATAGACATCTTCTCTTTCTATACCAATGAAGTTTCTTCCTAGCATTTTTGCAACGGCACCAGTTGTTCCGCTTCCAAAGAATGGATCTAGAACTGTATCGCCTTTGTTAGAAGATGATAGAATTATTCTATATAATAATGCTTCTGGTTTTTGAGTTGAGTGTATTTTATGCCCTTCTTCGTTTTTAAGTCTTTCATGACCTGAGCAAATTGGTAAGTGCCAGTCACTTCTCATTTGAGTATCATCGTTGAAGGCTTTCATACTTTCGTAATGGAACGTGTATTTACTTTCAGCAGATTTTGCACACCAAACCATAGTTTCATGGGCATTGGTAAATCTAGTTCCCTTGAAATTTGGCATAGGATTGTTCTTTACCCAAACTACGTCGTTAAGCATCCAGAAACCTTGGTTTTGCATTTCAGTCCCTACTCTAAATATATTATGATATGAACCGATTACCCAGATAGTTCCGTCTTTCTTTAGAACTCTTTTACATTCTGCTAACCAAGCTTTTGTAAATTCATCGTATTCTTTGAATGATTCAAAATGGTCCCATTCATCCATAACTGCATCTACGTGACTTGCATCTGGACGAGATAAATCTTTTTTAAGTTGTAAGTTATATGGTGGATCGGAGAAGATTAAATCTACACTTTCTTCTGGTAGACTTTTTAGTATTTCTATACAATCACCCTTTAATATTTTGTTTCTTTTTCCTTTGATACTATGCTTGAATAAATCCATTATATTCCCTTTTCCTTTTCGGAATTTTAGCACATGGATTCTTAAAATGAAAGAGGAAAATGTCTGTAAAAACAAAAATATTGACAGGGTTAAATATTATTTGTAACTTTAATATAATGTTAATTTAAACCTGATAGTATGAAAGAAAAAGAAGATATTTTACTCAGAAAGTTAGATGCTATATCTGGGCCAATTGATTTAATTTCATTTTTAAATGATGGGATTAATGGAAAATTAGATGAATATGGCTCTCATATGAAAGATTTATGCTTTAATATTAGAGAGTCCGCCATGAGAACGGCTGACTGGGAAGGTATTGTCGAAAAATCTAAATTTTTATTTGGACTAGAAGAGAATAATTTTAAATTTATAGAGCCTCCTATAGACCTGCTACTTTCAATCAATACATCATTAAACTAATTATAAGCTCCAAACTGGAGCTTTTTTATTTGTTGACTTAAAACTTTTAATAGTTTATTTTATTTTCAGTATTAATAATTTAAACCTATTTAGATATGTGTAAAATTTTATCTACTGAAGAAAAGGATAATATCCTTATTATTAAATATGAGGATGGATTGTCTCTTTCTTTATTTAAAAGAAATGAAAAAGCTGTTATTGCTCCTATAGCTACATATAGCATTGGAGATGATGCAGGGTTTGTAAAGCTTGGCTTTGATACAAATCTGGATCCTTTATCTGAAGAATTCAGAAATTCTTTTGACCTAAATCGAAAAGTTATAGAAGAAAGAAATCTTAGAAATGAGATTGAAACTTTAAACCTCCTTGAGGATGAAAAAGATCTTTTACTATCTGTTATCGATACATTTGAGAGCCTTGAAGATATATGCGCTCTTAATTAAACTTTTTAACTGGACCTTGACTTTATTGTTAAGGTTTAGTTTTTACTAATACTTTTAAATAACCTTAAAAAATGAAAACAATTACTGTCACAGAGGATAATATTCTTTTTTATAAATCTATTAAAGGAAGGATGTTAAGTGCATATCGGGAAAATGAAAACTGCAAAATCTCTCCGTTATGCATTTTATTCATGAATGGAGAAATTATTTTTCAGGAAGTATATGCTTCTGGTAAAGAATTAGCTTTATTTTCCAAGGAATTTGAAAATAGAATTTTTAATTCCAATGAAGCAATTCCTATAATGGAAGAAGATTTCGAGGAAAAGATTTATCATCCAACACTACCCATAAAGGAAAAAAGACTTTTTTCAAAATGCTTGGATGCTATTAGACTTAATCGGAGTTCCTCTACTCCATTTCAAATTTTTGATATTATCGAAGAAGAAATCAAAAAGGAGTAATTTAATAATTAACAATTTAAAGGAGTTCGTAATGAACTCCTTTTTGCTTTATGCTTGACAAAAACATTTTTACGAAATAAAGTTATTATTATTGAAATTGTAAACTCTTAAATTATATATCTATGAAAAGTAAAAAAAATCATTACACTGAATTTCTTGATAAAATTCTTACTGCAACTCGTGAAGAATTAAAAAATTACAGTCCTAGAAGAATTCTTTTTGATGCCGATCACGATGTTGGTTGCTATGATAGCCCTATCTTAACAGAGAAAGAGGATTACCTTAGTGTTTTCTTCTCTTACTTGATTAAGCATCCTGAGAATAAAAATCTTCAGATTTTCTTCACTGAGATTTTTCACGACTATGAGCACCCTAATCTTCATTACACTAAACCTAAAAACTTTCCTTATAATAGGATTGTGGAAGAAGTTATTAAAAATCCGGAACATAAATTCCTTGGAGAGTTTTTGCTTGATCAGGAAATATTCTGCTGTTTATTGCGTGACTGTTTTGAATTGATAATTTCTCATTATTTGGAGAATAAAGATCCTGATAGTTACATAACTAAGATTTTAGGAAAGTTCCTATATGATGGGGCTTATCCTGAAAGGAATCAAATTATTGTAAATTTTGAGAAGTCGGAGGTTTTAATTAAGGCTTGTCATGAAAATCCTGACGATAAATTCTTGGGAGAAGCTGTGGTTAATATCATTAATTTTGGATGTGACGACTACCTTCTATTAATTGATTGCCTTGATGAAAAACCTGGAAACGAGTTCTTTATGAGAGCATTAACAAAAGAAGAAGACTCTTTTGCTTTTAAATATGGTCCTCCGTGGAAAAAGATCTGTGAAAAATCTGGAACTAATGTTTCTTTAATAAAAGTTCTTATTTCTAGATTTAATTATCTTGCAAAGATCAAAAAATTTGAATCTTTTGAATTCGAACTATCGTATTTAAAACAATATTCAAAGAATGAGGCTTTGATAGCGTCTTTAAGTGATATACTTAAAAGATACAAAGATACCGAAGCTTTGATTGAGGAACTTAAGAACAAGGATTTTCACATCGATAAAAAAGAAGAAAAAAAGGTTTGGGGTAAAGTAAATAGATTTAACAACAAACTCATTGCTGCTAAGGCTGCTGAAGAAGATGTACCTTTCTAAGTTTTAATTTAATAAGAGGGAGTTTGTAATGAACTCCTTTTTGTTTTTTGTTTGACTCTATGAAATTCTTTTGCTTATATGTTTTTAGAAAATAAATAAACTTTAAATACACTATCTATGAAAACTAATAATGAAGTAATAAATGATTTTGTAATCTATATTACCTTTGGTGAATATAGACGTTTCTTTTCTTGTTTAAGAAAGGATATTCTTGTTCCCATCGGTATTGCCCTTGATGAAGAAGGAAATATTAGGTATCTTGACCTCACTGAAATTATGAGCGAAAGAACTACTACCTCTAATTTCGAAGCTATATTATTTGATGTAGAAGGAACTGAGTTTGATTCAATCGGGGCTAGGAAACTGACTAGAGATGAATTTAATAACATATTAAATGATAGGCTTTCAATTGAGGAATATGAGCGAAATGTTTTTAAGGAGTTTTTAAAACTACTTGATGAGCAAGTCGCCGACGCTTCTGAGAAAGATTTCAAGGAATATGAAAATGGGAAACCTGAGTTTTTCAAATTTCAGTTTGACTATGCATTTGAAAAGATTGGCCCTTTTTGCGATAATATTGAAAAGGGAAACAACTAAAAGAATTCATACATAATAAAAAGGAGTTCGTTTTGAACTCCTTTTTGTTTTTTGCTTGAAGATAAGTATCTTACTTTTTCTCTTCAAATTCGGCATCAACTACGTTTTCGTCTTTTTTGCCTTCTTCTGGTTTAGCTTCAGCTCCTGCTGCAGCGCCTGCTTGTTGAGCTTGTTGCTCTTTGTACATAGCTTCGCCTAATTTCATTGCAGAGTTAGAAAGTTTTTCTTGAGCTGCATCTAAGTCTTCTTTTGAAGCACCTTCTTTTTTCAATACTTCTTGAGCTGCTTTTAGATCATCTTCAATTGCTTTCTTTTCATCAGCTGATACTTTGTCGCCATATTCTTTCAAAGATTTTTCAGTTGAGTTAACTAACATTTCTAATTTGTTTTTAGATTCGATTAGTTCTTTCTTCTTTTTATCTTCTTCTGAATGAGCTTCAGCGTCTTTAACCATTTGATCGATTTCGTCATCTTTTAAACCACCGTCTGATTTAATAGAGATAGTTTGTTCTTTACCAGTACCTTTATCTTTAGCAGATACGTGAACGATACCGTTAGCGTCTATGTCGAAAGTAACTTCGATTTGTGGTACGCCTCTTGGAGCTGATGGGATACCAGTTAAGTCGAATTGACCTAGAAGTTTGTTGTCAGCTGCCATTGGTCTTTCACCTTGGAAAACTCTGATTGTAACTGCTGTTTGGTTATCTTCGGCAGTTGAGAACACTTGAGATTTCTTAGTAGGTATAGTTGTGTTTCTTTCTATTAATGGAGTTGATACGCCACCTAAAGTTTCGATACCTAATGTCAATGGAGTTACGTCTAATAGAAGAACGTCTTTAACATCTCCTTTAAGCACACCACCTTGGATAGCAGCACCGATTGCAACTACTTCGTCAGGGTTAACACCTTTGTGTGGTTCTTTGTTAAAGAATTTTTTAACTTCTTCTATTACTTTAGGCATACGAGTTTGTCCACCAACTAAAATTACGTCGTGAATTTCACTTGCTGAGATACCAGCGTCTTTTAATGCTTTCTTACAAGGTTCTAAAGATCTTGTGATTAAATCTTCTACAAGCGATTCTAGTTTACCTCTTGAAAGTTTAATGTTTAAGTGTTTTGGACCTGTTGCGTCAGCTGTGATGAATGGAAGATTAATATCTGTTTCCATTGCTGAAGATAATTCAATCTTAGCTTTTTCAGCAGCTTCTTTAACTCTTTGTAGAGCCATGCTGTCTTGTCTAACGTCAACGCCCTGCTCTTTTTTGAATTCGTCTGCGATGTAGTCTATAATTCTTTTGTCGAAGTCAGCACCACCTAAGAATGTGTCTCCGTTAGTTGATTTAACTTCAAATACGCCATCACCGATTTCTAAGATAGATACGTCGAATGTACCACCACCTAAGTCGTATACAACTACCATACCTTCTTTTTCTTTATCAAGACCGTAAGCAAGAGCGGCTGCAGTTGGTTCGTTGATAATTCTTAGAACGTTTAGACCTGCGATTTTACCTGCGTCTTTAGTTGCTTGTCTTTGAGAGTCATTAAAGTATGCAGGAACTGTGATTACAGCGTCTGTTACTGTTTCACCTAAGAATGCTTCTGCGTCTTTTTTAATTTTTTGTAAAGTGAATGCTGACACTTGTGCTGGTGCATATTTTTCATTGTGAGCTTCTACCCATGCGTCACCGTTGTCAGCTTTAACGATTTGGTATGATACTAAATCTTTATCTTTAGACACGATCTTGTCATCAAATCTTCTACCGATAAGTCTTTTAACTTCGTATACTGTGTTTTGAGGATTTGTAACTGCTTGGTTTTTAGCCGTTTGACCAACTAATTTTTCTTTATCTGTGAATGCTACGATTGAAGGCGTAGTTCTTTTACCTTCTGCATTTTCAATTACTTTTGCATCTTTTCCATCCATGAATGCAAAACAAGAGTTTGTTGTACCTAAGTCAATACCTATTACTTTACCCATTTTTTTATCCTTCGTCTTTTGCACAATTGATTGTAAGAAGTACTTTTGATTTTTGACAATCGAGTATTATCTATACACGACACCAAAATTCTCAAGCACGTTTACCTCCACTTGCACAAAATACTTGGAAAAAATAATAGTGCTGTGGCTCGATCTGTGCTTCATAATCTTAATTTTAGAGCTTTTTAATAGTTTCGCTTATATTTAAAGAGACTATCCTAAAGCCTAAGAATTGAGTTTTTTATTTTGTTATTTTGCTAAAATTTATAATTTTATTTTAGCGGTTTTATCTTTCGATTATTTTTTTAGTCGCAATAAATTAAAAATCAAGTTTTTTTTCTTATATAATTTATGATTGTAATTTAAATTGTTTTTTTGCTTTTTTTTTACTTTTTTTTATAGTATAATTTTTGGGAGAGAAATCATTTTTTTAAGGAGAGTTTAAAATGAATATATTTTTATTAGTTATCTTATCGTTCTTTATCGGTATCTTTCAGTACATAAGTTATGTGAAAAATGATGACGTTGCTAAGACTAGGCAAGACCAAGTTTTAACACCTGAACAAAACCGATTAAAACTTAAGTTAAACTGTTTAAAACAACAACATGCTAACATACTTAATAATTATTTGACTAGTGCGGCATATAGTGGTGCTGGTGGCGGAAGTTCAGTTGTAAATCTTACTAACAGTGATGAAACTTGTGGTGATGAACTAGGCTCTGGAAATGATATAAACTCTAAGATGGTATGTGTGGCAAATGGCGCTACTGCTCCTTGTAATGTAGTATTATGTGAAGATTTCTCTGGATTTGGTACTAAAGAAGATTGTCTTGATGATAGAAGGTCTAACTCTGATAATTATAAAGTTTATTTCGTTTCTACATCTACAAACTCTGTTGACAATACAGATTACTCTCTTTTATTAGATTCTGGTGTTGGATATTATGATAATGATGGAGGCGATTCTTCTTTCTATTCTCCTTCTGGAAAGATTGATGTTCAAGGGTTGTCTAGTCAAATCCAATCAAATTCTCCTACTATGGTTTATGACATTGCGGCATTTAAGGTTGCTAATTCTAAAGAAAGATGTTGGAATGATGTTCCTGAAATAACTGCATGGTGTAATAAACCTGAAAATGACCATCCTGTTTGTGATGACTCAGATGAAGATAAGAAAAAGTTTGTTTGTCGTGATGAAAAGGAAGAAGTTGGTAAATTCCAAATTTGTGAAGCTCAAAAAGTTTTGTCTACAGGAGCTGCTACAACTACAGATTCTCAAAGAAAGAATGAATTTGATTTGTGTGAATCTGGATCTGCTAAATACTTCAAAACATTCGATTTAGCGAAAGATTGTTGGACTTGTAATAAAGAAAAAGAAGTTGAAGTTAGTGAGCTTTGTAAGCCTGATGGTAGTAATGCGGCTACTTGTGTTAGATGTAAAGGTGAGCAAATAAGATATTCTTTCAATGGTGCTGAAATAGAACATGATAGTGATATAAAGATTAATACTAGATGTGGTAATATGAGTGACGCAAGAGAGTCTTGTGATAATAATCCAAATCCTAGAGCCAAGTTCCCTACTTGGATGGCTGTAGGTCAAAGTATTTTACCTCATGAAAAAGGATATTACTATTGTTCTGAAAAAAATCCTGAGGAATTTGGGTGTTCTCCTTGTGAAAAAATTAATTCTACTTGGGATGGATGTGAAAACTTTTATGCTGATACATCTACATCTTCTGAGTGGAAAGATATATCTGGCACAGGTTCTCTTAAAGAAGTTGATGACTTAGGTATTTATGATAGTAGAGCTGGAACTAGTGGCGCTACAAGTAGAGGATGTGCTACAACTTCTTGTGCTGGTGGTGAAGAAGCTCATATGGTTTGGGATGGATCTGCGAAAGTATTTAAGAAATTCTGCTGTGCTCCAGGCGAAACATTTGTTTGTGACGGGGATGACGCTGCTAATTGTAGTTGTGAAAAAAGATGTAAAACTTCTGACGGAAATACATTGCTTCCAGGACAATCTAATGGTTTTGAAATTTGCCCAAGTGGTGAAGATGTTAGAGCTTGTCTTGTTAGTGAAGTTAAGAGTTCTGGACACGTTGCTTTAACTCCTGGTTCAGACGACTGTCCTGGTGGATTTTTTAGTAAAGTATATAACCCTGTGTTAAAATGTTACTATTGCTTAATACCATCACCTCTTCCTATGACTTATAATGAAGATAAAAATAGCTTCTTTGAAGATGTGTTTGAATTTGTTAAAAACATAGATTTTTCAATAGTTTCTACTGCAAATGCAGCTGATGAAGGAGAGGTTAATGAAGCTGTTAACGTGTCTGTTCAACCTATTTGTTTAAAAGACATGAATTTAGGTAGTAATGGAGTTTGTTCTAGAGATAATCTTTATAATGGTGGAATTAGATTTGACTTTTTATCTTCTGACTATTCTGCTGCTAATGTGAATTCAATATCTCATAAACATAGAGATGCTGATGACACTGTAACTAATAACTGTAAAGGTACATCTGGATGTATTGATGGTGGTAATACTACTGAGAAAAATGGTATAAAATATTTTTCCAATAAAAATTATGATACTGTCAATGGTTTCTTTAAACAACCTGCATTTAAATCTGCAACTACAGATTACGCTAATGCTTGCTATATTTACTGTCAAGATAATGCATCTTGTGGTTTGACAAATTCAAATAAGGGTTATGTTAGAATATTCAAGAGTTTTGAAAGTTCTTGTTCTTCTCAATTCTCAAACTACAGTAAAGGTTGGTCAGGAGCCGTTCCTAACTGGTGTCCTGGAATAAATCCTGCCTCAGGTGGAGTTGTTGCTAAAGATGGATTAAGAGTACCTTCTTTTGCTAGCAAATCTTCTGAAAATAACTACTTAGTTAAGATGGAATGGGCTACGTCTGGAAACAATAAATCTCTTAGATGGGATGGTAATGGTATCTGGTCTACTGGAGATAGATATGTTAATAGTGCCAATAAAAGAGATTATCTTCCTGATGCTGCAGAAGAAGCTTATACGTCTTCTTCTAATGGAAACTTCTGTAGAGAATTCCAAATAGCTAGACCTGAGGAGATGTTATATTATAATGGTACTGGTGGAAATATCTCTGGCCGTTTAGGTAAGAATGTTTATGGGTCTAAGACTCATGATAGTGCTTATTACAGCAACGTTGGTGTAAATGATGCTCTTAAAGAGTATGGATTCCGTAGTGTTGGTGAAACTGAGCAACTTTATGAGTTTAAATTGGATAGTAAATATGGATATCATTGGTTTACAAAACCTGATAATCCTACAAAAACAACTGATTGTCCTACTAGTGCTATAACTGAAATGGATTTAAAATATGGTCCAAATAACTTCAGTCCTGTTTCTGGTTCAGGTATTAAATCTACAACTTTCTTGGTAGAAAAAGTTAGATATAGAGATGTTAACGGAAATGGAAATCCTGATTGGGAATGGCAACCATATAAGAGCTGTCACTTTGAAGTTCCTAAACTATTCTGTTCTAACAATGAATTCTGGGCATCAGCTCCTAACTTCTTAGGACACGGTCACCCAGCTGGTACAGCAGCTTCTGAAGAAGTTAAGAAAGTACTTACTAGAGAGGCTTTGAAAGTTTACGATAATGGAGATATGTCTACTGTAAGCACTAGCTTGTTATGTCCTAATGGAATGAAAGCTGTGAAGAACTCTACAGGTAACTGCTTTACTTGTGAAATTAATTTCAATAGCAATGTTAGAAAAGCAAGAAGCTTTGTTTCTTCTCCTGACATGGGAAGTTGTGATGGTGGAGCTCAATCTATTAATTTTGGAATGTGTGATAAATCTTCTAGATCATTAAATTCTAAAGGTATAATTGATGTTTCTTCTAATCCTGATAGCGTATCTAATTACACATCTAGATTTGGAGAGTACTCTACAGAACCTTGTCCTATGACTTGTAAAGAAGGAGAAGCTATTGTTTATACAACTGGTGGAGAATATAGATGTGCAACTCCAAACGGAGCATCAAATCCTACTTGTGTACCTGGCTATGAAAAGAAGATTGTTAAAATCACTAAAGGTAGTGGATCTTCAGAATATCATGTCCCTTCATATCTTTGTGTAGAAATTTCTAAAAAAGGAAATAGTTCTGATAATTTAGATTCTGTTAGCTTTGCTGGTGGCGGATACTGTCCTTCAAGTTTTGGGGTTAGTTATGGACTATCTACTGCAAGTTTTGTTGGCGAAATAAATTCTGAAAAAGAAATTGCTTCAGGAAACGGAGGAAGTAAATCTGGATGTAGTGAGGTATATATTGATATACAAGGAAATGTATCTAGAGCTACTGATAGTGGATCTAAATCTTCTATGGACTCTAAAAATATACCATATATAAAGTATTACCCTACTCCGGTTAGATCGGCATATGGAAACTGTTTAATATGTATATAATCCTAAAAAATGATTAAAAGCTCTCAATCGAGAGCTTTTTTTTATTAAAAAATCAATTTTTGGACGGGAAAATTTTAGATTGTAAGTATCTGTTTTTTCTGCTAAGAAATAGACTCAGACTCTGTTTTAAGATTTTTTTTCGAAAATTCTTGACAAAAATTTTTTCAATTGCTAAAGTCGAATCATACAAATTAAAAATATATTTGTATTGTAAAAAAGACTATGATATAATTTAGTTACTTTCTAAAAGAAGCTTGAGAAGCTCATGATGGATTCGAGTGAAGGACAGGCCCAAATAGAAAAAAGGGGAAAAAATATGAAAAAAAACTACTTACTTAAATATGCGAAATACTTAGGTTTTTCAGCAAGTCTTCTTTTAGCAGTATCTTGCCAAAAAGATGACCCTATCACTCCAGAAAAAAGTGAAAAATTTGATCTTACAGATAGTATGATTGAAACTAATACTGAGAATGTGGTAGATGATCAAGAAAAAATTTCAAACACAGAAAATGCTACATCTAAAAGCACTTCTCTTAAAAAATCTGATATAGGTACTTTATTAGAAGAAATTGAAAATAATATCGAGACATACAAATCAAATATTAAAATTATTAAAAGCTATATGAATAGTTTTTCTGATGCTGAAAAGAAAGAGCTTGAACCAAAGCTTGAAACTTTAGAAGACGAGCTAGAAGAATTAATCAGATTACATACTGAAGCGGTAGCTGAATATGAATTAGATAAAACTATCAATAAAATTAGTGAAGAAGCTAATGGTGTTGAGAGCAAATTCGCAGCTCTTTTAGAGCAAGATAAGAAGGTAAAAGATTTACTTGATGATTTAGAAGTAAACTCACCTACTCTATCTGATGAAAAATTCTCAGCAGATTCTCTTGTTATTACTGTAGAAAATGGAAAACTAGTAACTGGCTTAGAAGAAGCTGATGCTACATTAGAAGAAGTATTAGCTAAAGCTGAAAACTTAAAAGAAACCGTTGAAGATGAAAGACTTGACGGTGAATTAGCTAGATTAAATGGCTTAAAAGAAGATTCTAAAAGTTTAGAAGATGCCATTGATGAAAACAATTTAGATCTTGGTGCTATTTCTTTTGATAGAAATGAAACTAACTTAGTTAAAACTATTAATTCTTTAAAAGAAGCTAACGAAGCAGACATGAACTATTTAAATAGTGATGAAGCTGACCCAACTAAAATGACTGATGAAGAATTAACTGAACTATTAACTACTTATAATGAAAAGGTGAATGCTTCTCAAAAGAAAATTGATGATGCTCTTGCTCTTATAGTTTCTCTAAAAGAAGTTTTTGCTGATGATGAAGAAAAGTTAAATACTTTAGCTGAGCTTGAAAAAACTCTTGGTGAAGCTCAAACAAGTCTTGATGCTACTAAAGATAAATTAAATGAAATTAAAGAAGGTTTTGCTCAAAATGTTACTAAATTAGTTAATGATTTTGAAGCCGATGTAAATGCATTTGTATCGACTACTTCTAGTGAATTAAGCAATGAAGTTACAGATATTAATGAAAAGATTCAAGACATAAAAACTTCTATTGCTAGCGCTTCGACTGTTGAAGAGCTAAATCAAATAAATTTTGATGAACTTAAAGCTATGATTGAAGCTTTTGAGGCAAATAGATTAGAAGGCACTGCTGAATATGGTCAATTGGTAGACTCTTATAACAGTATATTTGCGATAATGCCAGAAGGAGATTCTAATGCTGACAAACTTAATAATGCAAATGAATTATTAAATAAGAATAATCCTAATGATCTATCTCCAGAAGATAATGTATCTAACTTAGAAATATTAAAAGAAGATAGAGTTAAAGAAATACAATATGAGTTAAATGCTGCTGAAGATGATAAAAAGGTTGCTGAAGCTCAAACTGAAATTGAAAACTTGAAAAAATTAATTGAAGATATTACTACTGAGGTTAATTCTGTTGATAATACAGTTACTCAAATTGAAAATTCAGTTAATTCTGGTACTGCTGTTACTCAAGCTGAGATAGATAATGCAAGAACTGCTGCTGAAGATATAAGTTTTGCAAATATAGATGCTAAAATTTCAGCTATTGAAGCTATTATAGCTCAAATTTCTAATGATGAAAAATCTGATGGTGCCACTGAAGAGTTGGAAACTGCTACTGAAGAAGCTGGTCTAATGGCTACAAGAACTAAAGCAAATGGATTAAAATCTAGAGTTAATTCTGCGGAAGAAAAGAATAATGAACTTGGAAATGGTAATGAAGGCTTTACTCTTGAAGATTTGAAATCTGCTGATTTTGATGGAACTTCTGTAACAATTACCGCAGATAATAATGTTTGCTCTATTTCTGGCAATGAATTTGCTATATTCATGGATAACTTGAGAAAAGTTACTTTTGAAAATCCTGCAAACTTACAAGTTTCATTAGAAATAAACGGAAGTACTTTAACTATATCTGATTTATCTGATTTATCTGATAGAAATATTAGAATTGATGAATTAAATAGCTCCACTCTTTCTAATTCTGGAACTTTAACTTTGACTCAACTTCTTAACCTATTTGACCTTGATAAAGAAAATGGGGGATATGTAGATAAATATGGAAGATGGATTGATGGTGAGAAATTACCTTATAACACAAGTAATAATTTTGAAAATCTAAGAATTGATTTTGAAGGATTATCTACCAAAGATAATGATACTAGATATAGAGTACCTAACATCCTTCACTTTATTGGAAAAACTGGAACTCCTAAAAATATTGAATTATCTCACTCTCCTTCTGTTGATTATGATAATTCATCGTCTCTTGAAGTTTCTTTGAAAGATATGTTTACATCTATCAATGATCCTTCTATAAACTATGAGACTCATGTTAGTGGAAGTTTGAGAGAAATGACTGATGATATGAATAGTGTTGATGCTTGGATACATATAGATAATATAACATTTGCAGATATTAGTGGAACTTTTTTTGGAGATGTTGTTGATAGCAATTTAGACTTATTACCTGGTGTAGAAGATATTCTTAAGAAAATGGCTGCTGATGGTAATGAACTTGGCGTTGTTGGTAGTGATTATAATGGAAGAGTTAAATCTGAGACATTTAATAAACTTGGTGAATTGGGAATAAGAAAAGGTGCTTTTGAAAATGGAACCATAGTTACTGGTAACGAACCGATTGTATTTGAAAAAAATACCCCTAATAAGGGTATCATCTCTCATGTTCATATGACGTTTAAAGAATATGGTGATGTATCTGGATCTATATTCTATAAAGGAGTTCAAGGTGCTTCTGCTGATTATATGGCCAATGTTTATGTAGGAGATAATTACTCTGCTGATATTAAAGGCGGTAAAATTGTTAAACTTTCTGATGCATCTACTAAAATTATAACAACAGGTAATGGTGAAAAAGTTAAAGTTGTTGATGATGAAGTTGTAAGAGATGTTTACAGAGATCCTTCTAATGGATATATACCTACTAAATTAGAGGATTGGGGTAAACTTCCTTTACCTAAATATTCAAATCCTAATGATCAAGCTTTTAATTACCTACCTAAAGAGTTTAACGTAGAAAGCGTTGATAGCTTTATGGCAAGTATTGAAAATGATATGGGTAACAGTAAAGCTGCACTTAGAAGCATCGATGAAGAATTTGAAAAGAACGAGTTCGAAAAAATGGCTGCTCTTACAAGAGAAAACCAAAGAACGAGAGCTTAATTGATGATTATCATAAAAAACTTAAAGCACCTACAAAATTATGTGGGTGCTTTTAAAAATTACTACTAGAAGTAGGTAAAGAGCAAAAAAAGTTTATTAAAAGTTGTTTTTTACTTGAAAAACGTTTTTAAATAATGTATGGTTGTATTATAAAAGATAATCAATTCATAAAAAAGGGGAAGTTTAAAATGTCTTTTAGTCATGAAGAAATTTGGGAAGCAATTTATAAGGTTGCTAAAGCTAATGGGTTGAGTGCATCTGGATTAGCTAAAAAAGCTGGATTAAATCCTACTACATTCAATAAAAGTAAGAGGTTTAATAAAGACGGTAGAGAAAGATGGCCTTCTATGGAAAGTATCAGTAAAGTTCTTAGCGTAACAAATACATCGATGGAAGACTTTTCTAAATTTTTCCACAGTAAATAGTTTTTCTTTTTATTAATATTTATTATTCTCGTTTTAAAACAACCCTTTGATTTTGGGTTGTTTTTTATTGACTACCCTTCTCTAAAAAGTTATAATTTAACTATGTTAGTTCTAATGAAACAAATTTCGAAAATTTCTAAAGTATCCCACTAAGGTGGGTTGCTATTATTGTTTCTTGTTTTTTACAAACTCTTATTATATAATTATCATGAATTTCTCAATTGGCGCCTTATGGATTGGATAGGCATGGGAAATCGTAGAGAAAGGAATTTATCAAATGTTAGATATTAAATTTATTTTAGAAAATAAAGATAAAGTTAAATGGGCGAGCGAAGTTAAATCTATACCTTGTGATGTAGATAGAATATGTGAGCTTTATGAAGAAATTAAAATATTAAAAGTTAAGCATGAAGAAGCTCTTGCGTTAAAAAATAAATTTTCTAAAGCAATTCCTACTGCTTCGCCAGAAGAAAGACCAGAAATGATTGCTAAATCTAAAGATGCTGGTGCTGAGGCTAAAGAACATGGAGAAAAGATTGAAGCTCTTCAACCTGAGTTTAATGATCTTATGCTTAGAGTACCACAAATTCCTTTAGAAACTTCTCCTATTGGTGGTGAAGAAGCTAATACTGTTATTAAAACCATTGGTGAGCCAACTAAATTTGATTTTGATGCTTTGGGTCATTATGAATTATTAGAAAAAAATGATTGGGCTGAATTTACAAGATTAACTAAAATTACTGGACCTAGAACTTATGCTACTAAAGGTGAATGTGCTAGACTTGAGTTAGCTATTCAAACTTTTGTTATAGATAAGTTGATTGAAAAAGGATTTAATTATATTACTGTTCCTGCTTTAGTTAAGCCTGAAGCTATTATGGATGCCGGTCATTTCCCTGGCTCTAGTACAGATGTTATGATTGATGATGTGTTCCAACTTGAAGGAACTGGAAAGTGTCTAGCTGGTACTGCTGAAATTATCTTGAATTCGCTTCATAAGGATGAGATTCTTAAGGAAGATGATTTGCCTATTATGTATGCTGGTTATTCTCCATGTTATAGAAAAGAAGCTGGAGCGGCTGGTAAAGATACTAGAGGTTTAATAAGAGTTCATCAATTCCATAAAGTTGAACAATTTATCATATGTAAAAACTCTGCTGAAGAAAGTGCTAAAATGCATGAATTATTAAGAAATACTCTTGAAGAAGTTATGCAAGATTTAGAGCTTCCATATCAAGTTCTTGAAACAGCTACTGGTGATATGGGTATCAATAAGATTCGTATGCAAGACGTAGAAGCTTGGATGCCTTCAGAAGGTAAATATAGAGAGCTAGGAAGTTGTTCTACTATTCATGATTACCAAGCAAGAAGAACTAATACTAGATATAGAGAAAATGGATCTAATGAAGTTAAGTTCTGTCATACATTAAATAATACTGGTATAGCTTTGCCTCGTGCTTTAGCTCCAGTTTTAGAAAATCATCAAACTGCTGATGGGAAGGTTAGAATTCCTGAAAAACTTAGACCTTATATGGGTGGAAAAGAATTTTTAGGATAATTTTACTTCGTATTTGAAATTAAAAGCCCCCGCGAAGGGGCTTTTCTTTTGGGCTAGGAGGGCATCAAAGACTTGGTCAGTTCTTTAATGCCAAAAATCTTTCCTCCTTAAATGGATTCTCAGGTTTTTCGTAGAGGTTTATTGCTAACATCTCTACATCTGAGTTTTTGTGTGGCTCCAATAATACCACATAACCATCTAAAACATAAGTCACATCGAGACTAATTTCTTCATTAGTATCTGTGCATTTTAGAATACATCTCTTATAAAAGATGCTTCCCTCAAATAGCCGCTCACATTCTATTAGGTTCATTTCGTTAAACTTCGTCTTCATTTCCTTCCAATTGCTTGGAGTCGCAGAGTATTCAAAGGAATTTTCAAGAACTGAAAAAATATCTTTTCCGTTTAATGTCGATTCCACTTTCCCTTTCTGGGCGGATGCCCAGGTAACTACGAATAGAAGCGCAGCCACTAAAATCAGACTTCTCATTTTGTATTGGTTTATAAATTGGTTATATAAAAATATTACAACTGTTTTGATTTAAATGTCAATAGAGAATGGTTTCTTAGACTTTTTTATTGACAAAAATAAAATTTTCAATTATTATTGTTTGTGTTAGTATTAATTTAAACCTAATTCTATGAAAAACAAAAATGAATTAACAGTTGAAACTGTAGTAGAAAAGAAAAAATATGGATTTTTGTTAAATCTATTAAATATTGCTTTTGGGGTAATTGTTCTTTACTTATTATTAGAGCACTACCAAGATAATATTGGTAGACTGGAGAAGCTTATTTGCATATTTGCAATTCTAGGATCCCCGCTCTATAATGCTATATTCCATATATTTAATGTGAAATACAGCTATTTTTCAATCGCAATTCAGATGATACTATCCTGTGTCATTTTAGGAAATTTATATTACTTTTAGAATTTAGCCTCCTTTGGGGGCTATTTTCGTATATATGGGAATATTTTATTCTTGACAAAAATATCTTTATTATTAATATCTCATCTGGAAAGTAAATTTGAACCTAAAGAATTTAAAAATGTTAGAAAGTAGAAAAATTGAAATTTTAGAGAGGCAACTATTATTGAAAAGAGATGAGCTCTCTGCCAATGATTTTGCATTTCTATTATCTGAAAGCATGAACAGAAAAGATATTTTATTTCCAACTGTAAGGAAATCTGTTTTTTCTCTTGGTGTAAGTCAAAAACCTATTGATCAAATCGAATTTGAGACTGTAGTTGATCTTTTTTCTAAAGAAAAGATCAGCCTAGAATGTGACGTAGAAAAAATAAGAAGTTTATCTAAGGAATTGTTTTATGAAGGTAAAATATTTTGCCCTATTAAAAATTCTACTAGAGAAGGAGCATATAATAATCTTAGTATTGAGAATGCTACCAAAATTTTAGTTTCTACGAGACTTGATCTGAGACTTATGAAGATAGAAGAGGAAGAAAGATTTTCTTTTATAAGTAGTGCTTATAAAAGAGCTAGAATTGAAACTAATCTTAGAAAGGAAATTGAAGAAGAACTTTCTAAAGACCAAATCTTAAAACAGGCAATTGAGATCATGGATAAAAAACATGGTGTCAGAAAATAAAAAAAATTCTTTATTAAAAACCCCCTTTAACGAGGGGGTTGTTTTTTTCGAAATTGGAAGTGAACTATGAGATTATAAATCTCCGTTTTTCTTTAGATCTTTCATCATAGACATCATACCTTCTAATCCACCCATGCTTTGCATTTGTTTCATCATGCCACGAGTTTTATCTAATTGCTTAAGAAGTTTGTCCACATCAGATACAGAAACCCCTGCTCCCTTTGCGATTCGTTTCTTTCTTGCCATTAGGATCAAATCAGGATTTTTTCTTTCTTTTGGTGTCATAGAAAGGATTATTGCCTCTTGTCTTTTGATAGCGTTATCATCTACGTTGGCATTGTTCATCATATCCTGTAGCTTACTTGCTCCTGGTATGAATTTCATTATCCCCTTAATGTTACCCATTTTTTTCATTTGGTTTATTTGAGAAAGCATATCAGTGAAGTCGAATTGACCTGAGAACATTCTGTCCATTAATCTTGTCGCATCTTTTTCATCTATTTTCTCTTGGGCTTTTTCAACTAGAGAAACTACGTCACCCATACCAAGGATACGAGATGCCATTCTGTCCGGATAGAAAGCTTCGAAGTCTTCTAGCTTTTCACCTACACCCATGAATTTTATTGGCGCACCTGTTTCGTGTCTCATAGATAGTGCAGCACCACCACGGGCATCACCATCGATTCTTGTCATAACTATTCCGCTTATGCCAACTTTATCGTTGAAGGCTTTTGCTATATTAACAGATTCTTGACCTATCATTGCGTCAACACATAAAAGTGCTTCATCTGGATTAGCCAATCTTTCTATTTCTATGATTTCTTTCATTAGGTCTTCGTCTAAGTGAGTTCTACCCGCTGTATCTATTATAAGAACGTCTACACCTGCGTTTTTAGCCTCTGACACACCTCTTTTAACGGTTGCTAGAGGTTGTTCATCTTTTATGATTGGAAGATGCTCACAACCTATTTTTTCAGCTAGGATTTGAAGTTGTTCTTTGGCGGCTGGTCTATAGATGTCTGTAGATAGTACCATAACTTTCTTTCCTTCTTTTTCTTGAAGGTGTTTTGCTAGTTTACCTGCTGATGTTGTTTTACCAGAACCTTGAAGACCTAGCATAAGGATTGTGTGAATACCGTGGGAGTTTTTTGTAGATCCTGAAATTGATAGACCTTCTGAAGTTTCACCTAGAAGTTTTGTAAGTTCATCATTTGTGATTTTAATAATTTGCTCTGCAGGAGAAACTGATTTTATGATTTTCTCCCCTACTGCTTTTTCTTTTATAGCTCCGATGAAATCCTTTATAACAGGAAGAGATACGTCGGCTTCTAGTAAAGCTATACGTATTTCACGGACAGCAGTGTTTACATCGTCCTCTGTTATGTGCTTTTTGAATGATAATTTATCAAAAGCGGAATTAATCTTTTTAGTCAAACCTTCAAACATTTTTTTACCTTCGTCTTTTGCACGAATTTAATTCGAAATTACGATTATTAATTCTCGGTCACGTATTACTTATACGCTCCCTACTAATTATAATCTATTTCAAATTCCTTCGCAAAAAATACTTGGTTAAAATGCAAAGGTTATTTATCGTGGATTATAAAATTTTCTTTTTTATTTTTTCGTATAATATATAGTTAAAATTTCTTTAATTTCCATAGAAAAAGTTATTATGGAAATTTTAAAACATGATAACAAGTCACCCCAACCTTTTCAAGCAGAAATCAATAGATTTAAATATATTTTATTTATTACGTTTTTTCTTGACAAAAGATTTTGAGATTGTTAATATTTGTCTATGAGATAACAACAAAAGGTGTTAGATATGAAAAAATTTATTAAAAATATAGTGAATTTTCTTAGATATAGGATTGTTCGCAAGGAAGATTTTGAAATGTTTTTTGCTAAAGTGAGAAACTTTTTTGCTAGTATTGAGCATTATCTAGAAACTCATTCTTTGTCTGAAATGCTTAAGATTTTCTTTAGATCTACTTTGTTTCAAGCTGGTTTGATAACAATTACTTTATTAGCAATGATAAAGCTATTTTCTTTTCAGTTTAATAGAATGAAGACTGTAGATAGAACTCAAGAAAATATTTTGACTAATGCGAACTTGAATTATTATGATTATGTTAGAGCTCCAAATGGCAAATATGTTTTACTTAAGAGAAAGCAAATTGTTGATGGAAAGAGCTATATACAAACTAAGGATGTTAACAAAATTTTCTTAGATATAATTAAAGAAGATTTAGGTATTGAAGAAGAACAAGAAGTTGTTGAGAACAAAACTGCAGAGCCTTGTGATTTAGGTCAATACAAAGTTAGAAGAAATATAGATAGAGAAGTTGAGATGGGTTATAAGTATGAAATAGATACTTTGAGTAAAAACAGATCTAAACCTAAAAAAATAAAAGTATCATACGTTGAAGATACCCCTGCTATTGAAGCACCTTATGGAAAATATGATCCTGATGCTGAGAACGTAGACTTTACTAGAGATGAATATAGACCTGAAGATCATTATAGAACTGTAGAGCTAGATTCTTATGGAAACACTTATGATGCTAAGTTTGAGAAGAAAGAAAAAGTTTATATTTCTACTGAAAATGTGAAGTACTTAGACGGTCACAAAGATATTAAATCTGATATTTATATTGAAAATGTTAGAAGATTTAAAACTCCTGAAGGGGTTAAAATCAGAGGAAATATTTATTTAAGGAATGTTTCTAAATTTGAAGTTGGTGATAGAAATAATATTGATGGAAATATTATTGTAGTGGAAAATTCTTCTATAGCTCCTATCGACACTGATAATACTAGATTTAATGGAAATATTGTAATTCAATAAATTGCGTTAAATTATATTAAGGACTTACAGAAATGTAGGTTCTTTTTTTATTATTTTTATTTTACAAAAACCTAAAATAATGTTATAATTTATAAAAAATTATGGTTAGGAAAAGATATGATAAATAAAAAAATTCTTATTGGTTTTTCTGCAATAGCTTCTTTAATTTTCGTTAATGACTTTTCAGAAGCTTCTGGACAAGCTCAAATGCAAATGATGATTAAAAGAGCTGGTAGCGCTTCTCAAAATAGAGGCCATTTCAGAGCTACTACAACATCGGCAGTAAACACAGTTGTTTCAAATAAAGTTGAAACATCTAGCTTTGGGCAATGTTTTAAGGCTTACAAAGGCTGTATGGATGGAAGAGCCGTTGCTACTTTAAGTAAATATCCTGATTTCTTAAATATATCTAGAGATATGGTTTTAAAATATTATAATGAAAATAACCCTCCTCAATTTAGATGTATATTTGATAAATCTGCAAAAGGTATTTATCTTAATAATTATTATAAAAATTCTTCTGCTAGTTTAGATAGGCCAACTGTGCCTAGAGATGGCGCTGTTAATTATTTTCAAAGTTTAATTGATCAAATGGAAGCGTTTAATAAAGGTAAATTAGCTGTAGAAAATCTTTCTAAAGAAATATTTAAAGACCTTAGATTAAAAGCACCTAAGAAAGGTGACGAATATGAGCTCAAAGGTTTGACTTTAAGAATTAGAGATTTGGATTCTGAGTTGGAATATGATATTTCTAGTAAGTTCTGTGCTAATCCTGAAAACCCATCTTCTAAGTTAAGATCTGAGTGTGAGGACCACCTTTACTCTATGCAAAAATTATATTTTGATGTTGAAGATAATGAAATGATGGTTAGTCAGTTAGCGGCTGAGGATGTTGGATTCATTTCTGTAAAACAATCTTGTAAGGATTTCTTAACTTACTCTAAAGGAAAAGCTATTACTTTAGAAAAAGATTATAAGAGATTACTTAAAGCTAATAAAGCTAGTATTAAGAAAAAGTTGGAAAGATATAACAACGAACTATAAATAAATTATCTAGAAACGAATAAGCTCCTCATTTAAGAGGAGCTTATTTTATGTTACCCTAAGGGGTCTGAATAGCTCTTTAGCGGCCCCTACAGTTTCTTCAAAGAATTTCCTATTCCTTGTGTATTGACCTTCTTTGTAATCCTCTATTCCTGAAAAAAACCTAGCAATCAAATTGCTATAGTCAAAATCTTTAAAGTCTTCCTCAAAAATTGATTTTAGCCCCTCTATTGAGGGTTTTAGTTTTTTTTCTTTACAGATAATGAAATAATAAAAAAAATGATTTGGATCAGATTCAAAAAGATTTTTCAGACTTGTTTCCAATTCTTCATCTAATTTTTTTATGATATTTCTAAATAGACAAGCTTGCGTTATAAAGAGAAGCTTTTCTTTGGTTAATGTATTGTTTTCCATAGGTTTAAATTTGAAAGTTGATGAATAAAAGCTACTCCTAAATATTTAAAGTGTCAAGGAGTTTAGATTAAAAAAATCCCACAATGTATATGGGATTTATTAACTTATTGAAAAAACTAATTTTATTTTTTCTTAGAAGATGCTTTTTTAGCAGTTTTCTTTGCTGTTGGTTTTACCTTAGCTTTTGTTTTAGATGCAGGTTTCTTCGCTGCAGACTTCTTTTTAGCTGGAGCTTTTTTCACTAGATTAACTTCTTCAGATAATTCTTCTAAAACTTTTTTAGAAATCTTTTTAAGAGTACCTAATACTTCAGCACCTCTTTCTGTAATGATATTGTTATATATTACTTTACCTTTAACTCTTGCACCGTTATAAACAAAAAGATTTTCTCTAACTGTTAAGTTTCCTTCGAAATTTCCGTATACGAATGCTTCATCACAAACTGCATCACCTTTGAAGCTTCCTTCTGGTGAAATGTCTAATATTTTTGCATCTTTTAATGTAGCTTCGAAAGTACCTTCTACTGTAAGAGTTTCACAAGTGTCTATACCACCGCTCATTTTGATACCTTGACCAATAATAACTTGTTTACCATCGCTTGATGAGCTTCCTGAGTGTCTACCTTTTGGTGTTGGTTGTGCTGCCATAGGAGTTGATGGAGACATTGATCCGCTTGCTTTAATTGCAGAATTTGAGGCTTTGTTTAGCCTATCTAGCATTAACTTGATATCTTTCTTACTACTCATGATGAATTCCTCTTTAATTATTTCCTTTTGAATTTATGTAATGATACAATATTTTTATAAATTCATCAAGATGTTTTTTTGTGATATTTTAGATACTTCCATATGTATAAATAAAGATCCTCAGAATAGTTTCCAAGGATCTATAATATTAGAATAATTTATATCTATTAAAATTCGTCTTTGATTGGACGAGAGAATAATTCATCCAACACTTTTTTATAATCTGCTTTTTCGAATATTACCTTATAAAGGCTTGAGCAGATTGGAGTTTCTAAATCATATTCTTTAGATATTTTTAGGATAGCTTTTAGAGTTTCTACGCCTTCTGCTGTTTTATCCATTTTAATTCCTTTTATGAAGTCTTCTCCGAATAATCTGTTGTTGCTGTATTTAGAGAATAATGTAGCTTCATAATCACCTAGATGAGATAAGCCGTATGCTGAATTACCATTACCACCGCATGCTTCTATTATTCTGCTAACTTCAGTAGAACCTCTAGTCATTAGAGCTCCTTTAAGCTCACTTAGATTTAAACCGTCTAGCATTCCAGCTGCTATACCTATGATGTTTTTAGTTGCAGCCCCTATTTCGTTACCAATAAGGTCTGTACCTTTATATATTCTTATTAGAGATGATGAGAAGTTTTCTACTATTTCATTTTTAACTACTTCATTATCTGAATCTATTACCATACATGTTGGAATTTTATTAGTTATACTTTGGGCATGTCCTGGACCTGTGAATATAGCTATATTAGGTTCGTTACCTAACTCTTCTCTTACTATTTCGGTAAGTCTTTTTCCTGTAGAGTTTTCAAGCCCCTTCATAGAAAGTATGAATGTTTTATTATTTAGAGATATGTCTAAGCCTCTGATATCTTTACAAAGACTTCTAAGTTTTTGACATGGGATAGATATTAATATCATATCATTTTTAAGTGCATCTGATAGAGATGTTGTAAATTCTACATCGTTTTGTAATGTCAGATATTCGTTTTTTCTTGTTTTGATAAGTTCTTGGAAACTACTGCTATTTTCTCTTCCCAAAAGTAAGGCTGAATTGCCAATAAAAGACTGGTACCATGCGTTTAGAGTTCCCCAACGCCCTGCTCCTAGTATACTTATATTCATCTTAACTCCTTTAGTTTCTGTCCTTGTATCTTAGCGTGTTGCTATAATTTTTGCAAGTGTAATTTAAATATAGGCTGTAATATGAATTTTTTCATTGACTAACAAGATTCAATCTGCAATAGTTTATTCTTATTACTAATTTAAACCTAGTTTTATATGAATGCAAATTCGAAAAATGCTAAAATTTTAATTATTGAAGATCCCGCTACCATTTTGAAAAATGGAGAGTTTAAACTTTTTTTAGAAAACGGAGACGTTAAACCTTGTGAAGCCTCTTGTAGAAGAGAATGTACGGCTTCGGATGAAATTGTTTTTAAATGTTTTAAAAGAGCGTGTAAAAATGATAATACCGAACTTGTTCAGGACATCCTTACAAGACTTTTGAGAAATCGTGAGTTCAAACATTTATTCATTGTTAAGCTTATTAATTATCAAAGGAAATATCTCTGCAAAGAGAGCTCTAAAAAAGTTGATGAACTGCTGAAATATGCATACAATCAATATGCATTGGATACTATTTATCAAGAAGAAAATCTTGAAGAAGATATGGATCCTGAAGAAGTTCTAGCTAAATACTTTGGCGATGATGAATTTCTGGTTGGCGGAAGAAATAATATTTTTTCTGAGGTGCGTGCTGGAATAAATCCATTCAATACCGTTGAATTAAGTAATTAAAATACAGGTGCTGTTTCTCTTTGAAATAGCACCTTTTTTAATTGACAATACTGTTCCAGTATTTTAATATTTCGACATGTTTTAGAAATTTAAACCGTCACAATATGAAAAAAATAATTTGTTTTTTGATTTCATTTTTATCAATTTCGATTTCTGTTTTGGCAGATTTGAATAAAGAAAAAAATGAAGAACGTGTCATTATGACAGGAAAAGAATTAGATGATTTTTCCTTGAAGATATTCCAAATAGTAAGGTCGCTTAGCGATAAAGAAAAAAGTGTTGATTACTTTGAATCCAACTTCAGCAATTCAATTAGGCAATTTTCTTTAAATTCTAAATGGGAGTTAACCTGGGAAGAATTCAGAGACGATTTCGCCGTTATTATCTTTTTAAATAAGGATGCTAAAATAGAATATGATCCTCTTAAGGACATGGAAAATGCGCCCAAGTCATTGAGAATTTCTGCAGAATGGCAGGACCATGAAAATTCTTGGAGAATTTATATGGGGCCGACAGATGCCTTTTCTCTACTATTAGACACAGCTTCTGGAACTACCCCGGAAGATTTATTTAAAATTTTTAATAAGAGAAGTACTGGAGCTAAATTTGTAAAGAAACTTCAAAAGAAAGTATCTTCACTGTAATTGAATTCTACTTAATAGTAAGAATAATTCCCAATAAAGGACCTTGTGATTTTCAAGGTTCTTTTTTTTTGTTGAATAAACTTTTTATATCTGCAATAGTATTTAGAGAAACTAATAAATATGAACTATGGCAAAAAAAGAAACTTCCATATTAGAAAAACGATTTAAATTTGTTCTTGATGACTTTAAATTGGCCCTTAGAAGAGAGGATAAAAAAACTGTCGTCGAGATATTTGAAACTATTTTCAAAAGAGATATTGAAAGCGATAGCTGTGCTGAGGAGGTTTGGGAATTATTAAAATGTATGGAAGAACATTTTAAAGAAACTCCAAATAAAATCAGATTCTTTGAAAGCAATGCTATAAGTTTTTGTTGGTGGATTAGCAAACATAAAGCTGATTATCTAAAGGAACAAACCAATAAATTTTGGAAATACCTTTAATCTTTTTAAGATGTGTTTTTTCTTCGGAAATTGCACATCTTTTTTTATAGGAAATTTCTCACTTTTTTACTTGTCTTTAGCTCAAATAGTACTATATTATATGTTATAAAAATTATTTTGAGAAAGGATGGAAAAGTGATTAATAAAATTGCGAAGAAATTATTTGGGACTGAGAACGAGAGAGATTTAAAAAAGTATCAAAAATTTGTTGATGAAATTAATTCTAAGAAAGAGTTTTTTAATAAACTTTCTGATGATGAGCTTAAGGCTTATACACCTAAACTTCAAAAAATGTTGAAAGATGGATCTTCGCTGAATGATATCATGTGTGATGCGTTTGCTGTTGCTCGTGAAGCATCTACTCGTGTGCTGGGTATGACTCCGTTTGATGTTCAAGTTATGGGTGCTATTGTTCTTCACAAAGGTAAAATCACTGAAATGAGAACTGGTGAGGGTAAGACATTGGTTGCTACTATGGCTGTTTATCTTAATGCATTAGAAGGTAAAGGTGTGCATGTTGTTACTGTGAATGATTACTTGGCTAAGAGAGACGCTGAATGGATGGGTAAACTTTATGAATGGTTAGGTCTATCTTGGGCTTATTTGACTAATGAAGTTTCTGATGAAGATAGAAAAGCTGCTTACCAAGCTGACATCCTTTATGCTACGAATAATGAATTGGGTTTCGACTACCTAAGAGATAATATGAAATTCACTCAAGAGAGTATGGTTCAAAGAGAATTTAATTTCGCGATTGTCGACGAAGTTGATTCTATTTTGATTGACGAAGCTAGAACTCCTTTGATTATTTCTGGTCCTACGGAAGATACTTCTGAAATGTATCAAAAAATTAATTCTGTTATTGGGCAAGTTAAACCTGCTCATTATAAAATGGATGAGAAACATAAAAATGTTATTCTTAATGAAGAAGGTATGGAATTCATGGAGAAGTTACTTCATGAAAACGGCATAACTTCTGTTAAAAATCTTTATGATATTCAAAACGCTGCGATAGTTCATTACATGGATAAATCTTTGACTGCTAATCTTATGTTTAAGAGAGACGTAGATTATCTTGTAAATAATGGTGAAGTTATGATTATTGATGAGTTCACTGGTAGAGCTATGGAAGGTAGACGTTATTCAAATGGTTTACACCAAGCTATTGAGGCTAAAGAAGGTGTGACTATTCAAAATGAAAATCAAACTTTGGCTAGTATTACTTATCAAAACTTATTCAGACTTTATCCAAAGCTAGCTGGTATGACTGGTACTGCTGCAACTGAAGCTGCTGAATTTGAAGAAATTTATAGCTTGAAGGTTCTTGAAATTCCTACGAACTTACCAGTTCAAAGAGTTGATCATGATGATGAAATTTATGTAAATGTTAAAGACAAGTTTAAAGCTGTTGCTGAGCTTATTAAAGACTGTCAAAGACGTGGACAACCGGTTCTTGCTGGTACTATCTCTATTGAGAAGTCTGAACTATTAGCCGATATACTTAAAAATGAACATGGTATTGATGCGGCTGTATTGAATGCTAAGCAACACGAAAGAGAAGCTTATATAGTTGCTCAAGCAGGTGTTCCTGGTTCTGTTACTATTGCGACTAATATGGCTGGTAGAGGTACAGATATTAAGCTTGGTGGTAATATTGACATGATCATGAGAGATGAGATGGAAAAGCTTGGTAAAGATGAGCTTACTGGTGAAGAAGTTGCTGCTATCGAAGCTAGAGTTGCTGAACAAAAAGATGCTGCTTTAAAAGCTGGTGGCCTTTATGTGATTGGTACAGAAAGACATGAATCTCGTAGAATTGATAATCAGTTAAGAGGTAGATCTGGAAGACAAGGTGATCCTGGAGATTCTAAATTCTTCTTGTGTCTTGAAGATGATTTGATGAGAATTTTTGGTGGAGATAGATTGAAAAATATGCTTTCTACTTTCGGATTTAAAGAAGGTGAAATGATTAAACATAAATGGATTTCTAAGGCTCTTGAGAGATCTCAAAGAAAAGTTGAAGAACATCACTTTGATACTAGAAAAGAAATTCTTAAGTATGATGATGTTATGAATGAACAAAGAAAAGTTGTTTATGCTCAAAGAAAAGATATTATGAAGACAGATGATAACTCTGCTCTAGCCGCTGAAATGGCTGCTAATATTGTAGAAAAAATCTGTGAGCAAAATATTCCTTTCAAAGCTGAGGCGTCTCAATGGAATTATGAAAATATAGATGCTAATTATTTTGAAAGATTTGGTATTAGAATTGATTCTAAATCTCTTAGAACTATTGGTGAGAAAGAATTCTTTGATGATTTATATGATATTTATCAAAAGCATATGGCTGAGAAAGAAGCTAATTATGGTGCTGGTTTGATTAGATATGCTGAAAAAGTTATTCTATTGCAAGAACTTGATACTGAGTGGAAGGATCACCTTCTTAACTTGGATCACTTGAGAAGTGGTATTAACTTGAGAAGTTATGGTCAAAAGAAACCTATTGATGAATATAAGAAAGAAGCTTTTGTTATGTTTAAGGATTGCTTAGAAAAGTTTGAAGCTAGAAGTATTGAAATACTTTCTAAGAGTGAATTTAAACGTAATGAGATTTCTGATATAGAAGAAGAAAATGCTGCTAGTGCTGTTGCGGATGAGCATCCTACTGATGGTCAAGGATCTGTGGATGAAGCTCCTGTAGCTGGCAGTCCTGTAAATGCTAGTGCTACGCCCTCTTCTACTGATATGAAGAATGTTGGTAGAAATGAACCATGTCCTTGTGGAAGTGGTAAAAAGTTTAAGCACTGTCATGGAAAGATCTAATTAGATTTTTTGATGAATAAATTTAAAACTCCCTACTTTTGATAGGGAGTTTTTATTATTAAAAGAATTAAATATTCTATTATTCATTCACTTCTATAACTTTAATTTTTCTTTTTGAAGTAAAGTAAAAGAATAAAGGAAAATAAAAAACAGATGATATTAATATAAATTTTAAATACCCTACGTCTAAAGGATCCAATCCAAATAAATGTAAAACGTATTTATCTAAAATAGACATTAATATCATAGTTAAGACAATTACTCCAACATATTTCAGTGTAGTTATTAATCTATGCTTTAAAATAGCTTTTTGCTTATAATCCATAGTAAATAATTAAGTTGATTTAATACATGTATTTATGCTCTACTCTTCGAAACTTTATCCAAAGTATTACAAAGGGAGAAAGAATAATTATTAATATCAAAGTAGATATTAAAGACCATACTAATGAAAAGCCTCCTTTTATAAGGATAATAATTATGTTTATCATAGTTTATAGGTTTAAATTTTTACTACTTTAAATAGTATATTTAAAAATTTTATTGTCAATGATTTAGTTTTTTGTTTTATTAAATATATAGTTTTTTCAATAATATATGTAATTACTACTTATACTATATGAAAAAAAAATTAAAAAAGGTGAAAAAATGCTTGCAATTGTAAATTTTGTACGTATAATTCTGAGTATTGTTGGACGCGGGTGTAGCTCAGTTGGTTAGAGCGCCTGCCTGTCACGCAGGAGGTCGCCGGTTCGAGTCCGGTCACTCGCGCCACTCAATTTAAGATGAAGGTTTTTACCTTCTTTTTTTATTTCAAATTTTTATTAATAACCGTTCTCGAACAAGTTCGGGTCTGCCGCTGGCGAAACAAGTTTCTTGCTTGCAGTAGCAGTAACACGTAAACGAACTGTTGCGATTTCTGTAAACTTCGAAATCTTTCAGTTCTACTTTGTTTCCGGTCACTCGCGCCACTCAATTTAAGATGAAAGTTTTTACCTTCTTTTTTTTATTTAAAAATCGTTTTGACAAATTGGGATTGGCGTTCTATGATAGTTTTAGATATTAAAAAATAAATGTTGTAAAATTTGAAGCTATGAATGAAGAATTCAGAAAATTAGCTAAAAAATATAATACTGATCCGCAGAAGTTAGAAAAGGTTTTCCAAAATATTTTCAATGAACTAGATAATTGCAGAAGCAATTTAAAATGTTTCTTTTATAGAATAATTGTTATGAGGTGTACTCATGATATAGAAGATGCAGAAAAGTTAGAAGAGATATGCTTTAATAGCGATAGTTTAATTGATATAATTATTAAACTTGAAGATAATAAAACATCTTTTTCAGAAATTTCATTTTTATATTTTATATTAAATGAAAAGTTTAAGGATATATCCTTTATCGATTCTGATTTAATAGAGAAGGTTTTTGGTATGAAATCTAAGGAAAAAAGTATTATAGATTTTTGTTTTTAAATTAAAGAGCCCTTACCTAAATTGGGTTCTTTTTTATTTTCTATATATATTTTCCTATTATTACAACTTATTTGTTGACAAAATTGTTTTCGTTATATAGAGTCGTTAAGTATATGAAAAATGTGAACATATTTTTAATCTAATATATTTATTAATCTAAAATCGTTAAAATTATGAAAAGCGAAAATCAAAATCCGTTTGATCTATTGATGGAAAACATCAAGAAAACTGGATCATTTCTTTGTGCGGGTATGGATCCCACAAATATCAAGGAAGATGAAGTTTATGACTGGGCGATGAAAACTGTTAATGTATTAAAACCGCACGTGGCCTGCTTCAAGCCTAACTTCTCATTTTACGAAGGATTAGGTTCCGAAGGCTTAAGAGCTTTAAAATACATCTGTGAAAATACCATATCTATTCTGGACATTAAGGCCGGAGATATTGGTAAAACTCAAAGATTCAGAGCTGCTGCCGTGAAGAAAATGTACAATCCTAAGTTTGTTACCATAACAGATTATATGGGTGGGTGTGCACTTCCTTTTATTGAACTTGGGATTGGAACCTTTGTGGTTGCTCGTTCGACTAATGAAGAAGGAACCTCATTCCAGGAAAGACATTCAGGTGGACTTTCTAATTCTGAGTGGATTGCTCATGAAATTAAGAAATCACAGCATGATAATATGACAGGTATTGTTGTTGGTGCTGGAGATGATGTTGAAGCCGTAAGAAGAATTCGTGCTTTATTCCCTGATGGGTGGTGGTTAATGCCGGGTGTTGGAACTCAAGAAAAGCCTAACAGCTTGAAAACACTTGCGTACCTAAATGGAAAAGGCATTGTTAATTCCAGTAGTTCATTCACCGGAGTTCCTGACGACATGGACTGGAGATCTGAGGACTACGACATGCTGTTGATAGGCCGTGCCAATGAGCTGAATGCAAGGATTGGAGATCACGCTGGTACTACCGTAGAAACGCCGAAGGATATTGCTGTTGATATTCTTATCAGAAATCAGCTGGCACTAGTTTCCGGATATGTAGAGGAAAATTCAGAAGAGCGTGCATTCGAATATAAGAATGATCACCCTCGCCTGAAACGTAAAGACTTTACTACATTCTGCCAAATCAGACATTTGACCGGGGTTTCGGATAGAGACAAAGAGTTCTGCTCGTTTGTAATCGCCGAAAAGTACAAAAAAATGCTTGATGAAAAGTTGGATGCTGTTGTGCCAGTTCCTATGGGTGCTATGGGTTTCCTCAATATTTTGAGCAAAGCATTGAGCACTACCGATTGGATTTTGCGACCTGCGAAAGAAGGCCCTGGTAATCAGGATCAAATAATCGGATTACCGGTTATTCCTAAAGGAGCCTTGCAGCGAAGTGGTTACACCATTCGTGAACAGGAAGAAAAAGATGTTAAAATTCTTATGGTGGAAGATATATTCTCTTCGGGAGGTTCTTCTATCAAAGAAGCCGACAGATTGAAAGAAGTACTTGCTAATCATTACCATATGAATGCAGATATTTCAATCATTGCTCTTGGAACAAACACATTGGAGGCTCCTGGAAAGGTTAATGATGCTGGCTATAAAGCTTATGCATGCATTGATATTCCTGATATTGCAAAAGCGGCGTTGAAGTTTGTTGCAGAAGATGAGCGCGAGGCTGTTAAGCAAGATATGCTTGAGCGCTTTAATGTTGCCATTTAACATTTTGGATTAGAATTTAAAATTAATAGACCCGTTGTTTTTGCAGCGGGTTTTTCAATATCAAAAAAAGTGCCTTGATACTTCTATCAATGACACTTTTCTCTACAAATATGGAAAAATTTATTTTATTAATTTCTACAAACTATCGCTGGGTAGATTTTTTGCAGAAATCTTTTGTTATCCATCTGAACCTCTAAAACCTTATTTATAAAGCTTATAGGTTCTCGCACATTTGTTTTAATGCCAAACATTAAGCAATTAAGGAAGTTAATAATTTTATCTATATTTCGAATTAAAAACTCTTCGTCTTTAACTTTTAATAAAATCTTTTCTTCCCAGAAAAAACCAATACTTGCAAATGAAATAAGATTCCTTTCTGTCAGCTCTTTGTCTGTTGCCTTTCTTTCTTCTTCAGAAAGTTCATAGTAGAAACGACTTAAGTACAACAGATTATTTATTCTTCCGGAACTTAGATTTGCTTCAAAACTCTTTGTCGTTTTTCTTGAGAAAAAATATTTCTCAAACCACTCTACTCTAGTATCTAGAGGATGGTTTAAATTGTAATTGTATAACATTATCTCAGGTTTAAATTTAATACTCAATATTAATCTTAATATAGCTAAGTCATTGAGTCAACTACAAACTTTCTTTCATAATATTTCATTATTATTTATAATTGCAAGGATTGTTTCTCAATACCTTTAATTCGTTGATTTATTTTTATAAAAACATATAATCTTTATAAAGGAGATACTTTATGAAATTCTTGAAAAAAATTACATATATTTTTTGTTTAACTTCTCATATTAGATATATAAAACTTCTATTTTCTATTATGAAAATGAGAAGGGAAAATCCTAAGAAAAAACTTATATTAATAAAATCTCCTCATCCAGATAATAAAAGAAAGTCTAGATATGGAGATCTTTATTTATCTACCGATTTGGCTGAAGGTATAAATAATCATGGAGAGTTTATTTCTGTTGTAGCTCCTAGACATTATTGGAATAGATTTTTTATAAATATGATATCTGATTATTTTATAGTTTTTAGAGGCTTACATAATCTTAAACTATCGAAGAAACAAATGAAGACTCATTTTATGTATTTCATATCACACCCTGAAAGAACTTCTTTGGAAGAATTCAATTCATATAAAGCTGTTATAGTTGCTAGTGAAAAACACTATAAAACTTTGAAAGACAGTAATGTCAATGCGTTCTATGTTCCTCAATTTACTAATATGGATAAGTTTTACTATATTAAAGATGATACTAAAAAACATGATGTGTTGTTTATAGGAAACTCTCGTGGAGTTTATAGAGAAACTGTTAAGTACTGTATTAATAACGGTATAGACGTTGCTGTTTATGGTAAAGGTTGGGAGAACGTTATACCGAAGAAATTTATAAAATCTAGGTTTGTTAAGAATGATGAACTTAATAGATATTATTCTAATGCTAAGATAGTTCTTAACGACCATTGGGAATTTATGAAAAAGAATGGATTTATGGCAAACAGAGTTTTTGATGTTGCTGCGTGCAAAGGCTTTATGATTTCTGATTATATATCTGATATAGAAAGTATCTTTAAGGGAAATATTGAGACTTATAAAGATGAAGAAGACTTCGTTAAAAAAATTATATATTATTTAGATAATGATAAAGAAAGAATTAAAAAAGCTGAGAAAGCCTATGAGATAACTTCCAATAAATTTACTAAGGAATCTATTGCAAAATCTTTTGTAGATATAATTAAAAAAAGTAGCTAAGTTAGCTACTTTTTATTTTCTTTAGGTTAAGATGACTTTATTATATCTAACATCTTCTTTCCGATTCTATCTTCTGTAAATTCTTTAAGAGTGATTTCTTTGGCAGCTTTTGCTTTAGCCTTTCTATCTTTCTCGTTATTCAAGAAGAAATTAATTTTATCTACAAATTCCTTTTCGGTTTTGTATGTAACAACATTACCTTTGTAGTTCTCTTCTATTTCATTAATATGATCACTTATTATGAAACTTCCACATGCTGTTGCATCGAAGATTCTATTAGAAACAAAACCATATCTCTTCATATCATCCCAATGATCGTTAAGAACTATTTTTGAATTACAATAATGCTTTGCAAGGTCTGTGTTTTTTATAAATTTCCCTTTATAATTTTCAGCTGGGATAAATTTTTTCCAGCCTTTACCATAGACGTCTACATTTATGTTATTATCTATACACATTTTAACTATCTCTCTGTAAACCTGTCTTGTGTTGCCTACAAATAGAATGTCATGCTTAAAGTTATCGTCTTTTTCTTCTTTAAACTTATTTGGATTTGTGAACTGTGGTACGTAGAAAGCATTCACACCTACTTTTCTTAAGTCCTCTGCATAGTTTTTACTTGCTACGAAAACTCCCTTATAATTCTTCATTTCAGATATCATAACGTCTTCTGGATGAGATATTAAATACATGTAATGATTATCTCTACTCAATTTAGAAAAGTCCATTTCAAATAAACCTCTAAATACTATAGAATAGTTTGATAACTTATTTATAAGTCCTCTACTCCAATAATTTAAAGGCACTGGAAATGCTTTGTTTCCATCTATAGACATTCCTTTGCAAAGGTCTTCTGCTAGATATAAATCTCCGCAATTTAATCTTCTTTTGTCATCTGGATATGTGGATTTGATAAGGATTATAGAACCTTGCTTTTTTATTTTTGCCTTCCAAATCTTAAAGCATAGGGCAAAATATTTTAGATTAGATCCCCTTTGAGAATTTATTATATTCATTCCAAAAACTTTTAACAACCTTTGATATCTTTTAAGTCTAATTTTTATTAAAAATCTTCTAAACCTTTTTATAGGTTTAACTTTTTTATTATTCACTTTATGATTTATAATCTTAAAACCTTTATGATTTCTTACACTATGATTTTCACCTAATATCTTGTGGCATTCAATATTGCTTTTCCATAAAGAGTAAGGAAATGTTAGTTGATCTCTTTTAGAATATTTCTCTATTAATGACCACCAAAGATTATCAAGCTCTTGGATCTTAGTATTATTATGCTCTCTAAACATTAGTCCTGTTTCAAATGATCCCATATCTTTAGGAAGCTTTTCTTTCTTTAAAAAAGATTTAACCTTTCTAAGGTTTGAGAATGTATCTTTACCAAATTTAAAACAAGCTTTAATTTCTTTATATGAACATTTTCTATCTGGGTGTTTTACACTAGATATTTTTATTTCTTTATTTATAAGTTCTTCAACTTTTTTTTCTAAAGTATCATTTTCTACCGATATATTAGAATCTATCCAAATAGAATATTTATAATCTGGAAATAGCTTATGCGGGTGTGTTTTATGCCATCTTGCAGATTTTGTTTTATAGTCGATATCTGGCTTTACATTACTTTGTAGAGGTTTTACTTTCCAACCTTTAAAAGTTCCTTTATCTACGCTATCTGAAAATAAAATATAGTCCCAGCCTTTCATTCTATATTTGATTTCTGGGATAATATCATAGCCACCGACTATTGCTGTATATATAACTTTTTTATTCATTTTATGCTTTCTACTTAAATCTTGCTTTGTAAAATATCTTTAATAATTTTAGGTATAGACCTTGTGCTTGTAACATTATAATGTTCAGCTCGTGTAGAACCTTGTTTCTACCCTTGAATCTATATTTTCTTTTTCTTGGATGTTTGCTCCACTTAAAATCATCAGATGTTTTACAACATTTCCCATCCTTCCAGAACATTTCTATTTTTAGATCATGTTTCCATGCACTATAAACTAAAGATAACTGATCTCTTTTTGAAAGATTTGGATCTGAAAGAACTTTCCACCATGTATTCATAACTTCTATGCATTTTTTATTATTATGCCTTCTCCAAGTAAATCCATTTTCAAATAAACCATTTTTTTCTGGATACCCTTCTCGAATTAAAAACTTAAGAGAGTTTTTAACTTTACCCAATTTATCTTTATTATTAATAATAACACCTGAAATCTCTTCATAAACACATTTTCTTTCTGGGTGTTTTGGTATTGAAATTATTTCTTTACCTCCTAATAATTCATTATGTCTATCCTTTATATAATCAGTATTCATTATCTGTATATTTGAGTCTATGTATATAGATGCTTCATAATCAGATAAAAACTTATGAGGATGTACTTTATAATATCTATTTATAAAGTGAGAGTCTCTTGCAACAGTACTATCTATTTGCCTAAACTCCCAATTACTATCCTTTGGTAATTTATCTTTCGGAGTATCTGTAAACATAACAAAATCTATATTATTATCTTTTGGAACTGGAAGGATATCATCATATCCTCCTGTCATGCATGAATAGATTACTAATTTTTGATTTTTCATAACTATAAAGGCCTCCTTTTAAAGTTAAAATCAATATAACATGGAGACCTTTAATTTTCAACTATTTAAATGTATATAATTGAACTTATCTTCTGATGTCTGTGTACCCAAGAGTTTGAACGTATAAGCTTCCTATGTTGTTGTTTTCAGAATTTCTTATACCTATCTTGCTATCTGAAATTTTAAGTGAAAAATCCGTTATAAAATCACTATTATTAGTTGAATATATTTGACCTATAAATTCATTATTATCGCCAGAAATTTTATCTACAGAAAAATCAGGTTGTGATGATGATGTAAATAATATTGCATCTCCACTACCATCCATAACTCTAGATCTAAAATCAGATAGCATGTTCGCTCCTTCAGGTATAGATACTTTAGATAAAAATCTAGCTAAAGAATAATTAAATGCAGCTGAAGAGATATCCATTACTTTGCTCATATATTCTGTTTTAACCCCACCACCGCAAATCTCATATGCATTGAAAGGAATTATGTTTGCATTAGAATCTGTTATTATTGAATATACCCTTCTATAGTAAGTGTATCCTTCTGCGTCAGATAATAAGTTTTCTGCTGTTAATGAGGTATCAAAACCAGCATCTACCTCACCACTTTCTTTTGATATTATAAATAAATGATATGTTGTTTCTGATGAAATGCTAAGAGCACTTGCTAATCCCCCTACTTCACTTCCTTCGTTCCAGCTTGTATCTAATTTTTTAGTTATTGGAGTTGTTAATAATATGTCTATAGAATTATTCGCATCTCTGCAGCTTCCTACTGATATGGTTATATCATGACCTGTATCTTCATTGAAATTTGAGGCTATAAATCCCTCTATATATTTAGGAGGTAGAGATGGCTTGAATTCTGAATTTATTGAAAAGAATGAATTTATATATTCTTTTAGAGTTTTTGGAGTTATTGCCTTGTTTATATCCTGACCTTTTATAGTTTCTTCTTTAGATGCTAGAGATATGGCCCCTTGTTTTTCTTCCGTGGCTGATTGTGCTGATATAAGATCATTCTTCGCTAATTCAAATTGGATGAACGCTCCTGGTTCAACGTTGCTTAAATCTACCTTGGCAATATTTTCTAAATTATCCATATCTAGGTTTGATAAATCTGATTTGGCAATTCCCTTATTAGATATTGTTTCCTGACTTACATTTGATAAATCTTCTCTTGCTAAAGCTTTCCCTCCAGCATTTGTCCCGTTATGTACTATGGCTGTTTGTTTTGTTGTATCTATTGTCACCTCCCCCTCACTACCTGTGAAAGTTAAATGTTCTGTTGTAGTACCTCTTCTTAGTTGTAATGTTTTACTCATATTTTTTCCTTTTTATAATAAAAAAGCCCCTCCCAGATTGGGAAAGGCTGTGTGATTTTAATTAAATAAGAAGCAGATATAGTTCTCCCTCTTCATATAGAACATATATAGAATATTTTTATCTATAGTCAAGAAAAAAAATTATTTTTTTGCTTTTCTTTTATTTCTTTTTCTAATTGTATTTAAAATGTGAGCCACATATATTACTGCTAAAGTATTGAACGTTACTTTTAATGCAAAGGCTGTATTGGCTGTGTTTGCTATATACAATAAAGAAAGTAATACTATGTTAAGAAGGTTTTTCTTTATATGGAAAAGTGTTTTATATATATAGAAAGTTTTTGTTAATCCTTCTCTCGCAATCATGTCTAAATATTCGTTTTTAAATCTTGCTGAAAGATCAGACCTTAATTGTCTTCTAGTATTAAAATATGTTTTGAAAAGAGTTTTGAAAAGAGCTCTATTATATCTTTTATCACCTATTAAATTCTTTTCTTTAAATAGTTTTATTTGGGCTTCACTTAAAACTGTTTTTGTTAAGAATTTTTCATTAAATACAGTTGAAAGAGATCCGTCTTGTTTGATGTATGTATAAACGATAGTTGGTTCTTTTGAAATTTTATCGGTATTGAAAATACATGTTGTATTGAATACCCAATCTTGACCTGTTAGTACGCCTTCATGATAAGTTATATTATTGTTATCTAGGAATGATTTTTTATATAAAACTCCGTGGATTACACTGATTTTATTAAAGTTTTTCTTGAAGTCTTCTGGCTTATTACATTTGAATAGCACACCATATGTTTTCAAACTACCTTTTCTTGCTGAAAGACCATAAACTATGTCTGTTTTATTTAACAGCGCATTGTCTATTAATTTTTCCACTAGGAATGGTTGAGCAATATCGTCAGCGTCTATGAATGTGATGTATTCTCCTGTAGCTTTTTTAATACCTAAGTTTCTTGCTGCGCCAACACTTTGTTTATCATTTTCTTGATATACTTTAATTTTTTTATCTTTTTTCTCATAAGCTTTAATTATTTCCAAACTTTTATCTTTAGACTTATTATCAACTAATAATATTTCTATATTATCATATGTTTGACATAGCACTGAATCTACTGTTTGATTTATGAATTTTTCAGCATTATAAACTGGTATTATTATTGAAATTTTTGGAGAATTTTTAGACATTGCAAGTTCCTATTCTTATTTTTTGATTTTATAACATATGTAAAAATTATTTTAAAGGATTAAATTTCTATCTTTGGCATTTCAAGATATAGCTTATCACTATTTATATTTATATGCCTTCCTATACTCTTTAGATCAACTTCAAGATTCCTTAATTGACCTTTGTCTAATCTTATATCATACTCACCCTTATCAAGTTCATCGAAAGAGTATATACCCATATTATCAGAGATAGTTTCTCTTATAATTTCATCATCTCTATATAGGTTTATTTTTATTCCTTCGGCTGGAAGAGTTGGCTCACCTTCTCTTTTCTTTTCAATCCTACCTATTATGAAAGACTCTTCTGAATTTTTTAATTCTTCTTTCTTTATAAGTTTATCTTTTTCTAAAAATACTTCTAACTTTTTATATTTAGCTGTCATTCCTAGATCTTTTATAACAGGAATGTTTTGATCAATAGATTCTATATCTTTTTCTAATTCAATTTCGATATCATCTTCTTGTCTTAAGCCTCTAATTATTAAATCTGGCGTTGATAGTCTTACTTCGTATTCACCGGCTTTAACATTATTAAATTTATAGTTTCCATAATCATCTGTTTTTGTTATTCCGAATAAGATTCCTTCTTTAATAAGATTTACTCTTATTCCAGCAATTTTATTTCTACATCCAGTGAAAGGACATTCTACCTTACCTTTAACATAGTTTTTAAATTTAGTTTTTTCAGGTTTGTAGACTTCTAATTTTCTTCTTTGAGGTTTGTATCCTGGTTTTAGAATTATATTATCTAATGTCATAAATAGATTGTCTTCATGGACTCTAAATATTTGATTTTTTTCAACCCTTAAATCTAGATCTTTTAGCTGTTGTTCATCAAATATAACTTGATATTTACCTTTTCTTATATTTTCAAAACTGAAATAACCGTCAGAGTCAGAAATAAGTTCATGTATTTCTTCAGAACCTTCTTTTATTAATGAAATTTTCATACCTTTTTGAGTTCTTTTTCTTCCATTTACTTTAGTAATAACTGTTCCGTCTACTATACCAGCTAAAACAACTGGATAACTTATCTCAACCCAACTTCCTGGTTTACCTCTAATAGGGATGTTCTTTATTGATGGTACCATTGATATATCTGGAAGAGTTTCTTCGTTTATAGTAACTAAACCTGCTTTATAAGTTGATATAGACGGCACAAATACATTTCCATCTTTATCACTTAGTTCATCTCTTTCCGAACCATTTAATTTTACGGATACATATTCTAACTTTTCTTCGTCTTCATCCATTATACCATTTTCATTATCATCTAAGAAAATGTTGGCCGAAAGCGAAGATGTACTAGAAACATTCCCATTAAATGAATGATATTTTCTTGTGGTAGGATTTCTTCTTAATCCAAAATTATATCTTATTCCTATAGAATAATCATCTGTATCTGTTACCTGTCCTGTAAAACTAAGTGTACCAAATGAAAACATTTTATTTAAACTTGCAGAGAATGAATCTGAAGAGGTGGAAGTTGTTTTAGTTTTATATCTGTGTTGCCATCTAAATGATGTGCTAATAGTATCGTTAAGATCTATATCAGCACTAATATTATTACTTGTTAATTCATCTCTACTATTACTATAAGATGCCTCTGCTCTCAGATCGGCTCCAAGATAATTAGCACTAAGCCTTATTGTACTATAGCTTTCTTTATCTCTTGAAAATGTATCTCTTTCTGATAACTCATATGTTAATGATAATTTTGATAATAAGTTATAACTTATATTACCTGAAAGCTCTGTTTCTTTTTTATCATCTACTGTTTTACCCTCTCTATAATTAATCCAGAATGGAAGCCTCTTTATCCCAAAGTTCATTGCACCTCCTAATCTTAGTTCTGTTAAGGTTTCAACATGCTCTGTGTTTAGGTAAGATTCTTCTGTTTTTAATTTTCCAAAATCACTATATTCAGCTAATAAATTTAGGTTTAATAACTTTGTTTCAAATGATGTTTGGATTGCCTGCTCTTTACTATCAAGACCTTGAGCTAAATACAAACCTAAGGCGTTTGAATTTATATTGGCTTTAAAACCCGTTAAAAATAGATTTTCTTCTTCTTCCAGTTCAGATTGCGTACTTTTATCAGTTATGTCTTTCAAAGATAACCCTGTTACTAAAGATAAGTTATCTGTAATACCATATTCTGTTTCCAATGCTATCTTATCAGTATAATAGTCTTTATTTTCTAGATCAAAAAGTGGTTTGTTTGTTTGTAGCATAGAAAATTTAAAACCTAGCTCTCCCTCATCAACTGCCGTTGGAGAAATGTATACTATTTTTTCTTTTTCTTCTTTTTGACCAAATGGACCATGTAAAGTAATTTTAAATATATTAAGACCTAGATTAACTGGCTGATCTAAGAATTCGTATTGACCATCTTTGTTTTCTCTTTGGAAAGCTAAAATTGTTCCATTTTTAGATAACTCTGCCTCCCATCCGAACGGAAGACTTCCTACTATATCCACACTTTTCTTATCACTAGATTTTAACCTATCAAACGTTGTGAATTGTAAACCTCTACCAAGCCCTCCATTACTTATCAAAGCAGATTTATGAGCTGAAATATCTCCAAATTCAAGGTATTTTATTTTATCCTCTTCATCAGGATAGTACTCTGATAAATTAAATCTTAAAAAATCTTTCTTTGATTCTGTGTCATTATAGTAATTAAATTGATTATCAAATCCTAAAAATCTTCCGCCTCCATAAATGGATGTGTTTAAGCTATCTTTAATCTCTTCAGTATCACTACTTTCGTTTGTGATTTTTCTATGAGTAAAACCTAAACTAAAATCGACAGCTGGAACTGTAAAATTTTCCTCATTTGAAATTACATCTTCATTTTTAATACCAGCTAAAACATTAGTTCTTTCATAAGATGAAAAGTTATCGTAAGCATTTCTTCTTATTATATTTTCTTCGACAGGAAGTATTTCATCAGATTCTATTAGAACTGATGATCTTTCATCTTTGATAGTAAATCTTATGTTGAATAATTTAGATAATAAAGCTGATTTAATAAAAATCTCACTATCATATAAATGAACATCAGTAGCATCTAACTTCACAGTTGTGCCATTTACTTCCGCAGTCCCTTTGGATAAATCTATTAGAAATTCTCTATTTTTGTTTATAAACCAACCTTTAACTATTCCACTTGTAGCATTTACAGATATTGGAAATTCTAAGGCATATACTATATCTGACATCGGTAAATAAGTGTTTGTATCTTCTTGGTAAATCATGAAGCCATCTAATAGTTCATATCTTTTTAATTTTAAGTTATAAATACCATATTCTTCTGGATAATCTTCTCTTATTATAAATTTTCCAACTTTCCTAATACTAAAAGATTGTATTGAAACATCATCTACTGACGATTGAGCTACACCATTATTTTCTTCTGAAAAAGATACAGAAGAAGAAGTTATTATAAAATAACATGCAAATAAAGCTAATATTTTATATAATATCCTTCCCCTCATACCTCTTATGAAACTTTATTCTCCTTTACTCAATCTCCATGCTTTTTTCTACAGAAATATCTTTTTTATTAAATCTTTTTTCAGTAGTATAAACGACTGTAATATTTTCTCCTTTAAGAGATTCATAGGAAATATTTTCTTTAGTTTTTCTATCTTTTAATTCTTTTTCCAAAGAAATATGGCCCATTTCTGGGTAGATAGCCAATCCATTTTGAATAGCAATAACTTCATCATCTTTCAACACTTCTAACTTACCTTTAAATGAAATGTCTCCGGTTCTTTCTAGAGATAATAAAAGCTTAGATCCTCCATCTTCCGTTTTAACTATTCTAAAATTAGAAATTTTTACATCTCCTGTTAAATTACCTTTTCTAACAACAAGTGGAATTGATATTCCTGGATCAACACCAATTGTCATGCTCAAAGTACCTTCTTTGGCTTTTTTATTAGAAATAGCTTTTTTTACTTTAGATGTTTCTTTTACATAAAGATGAGATCTATATTCTCCATCTGGTTTATCAGAAGTCATATGCTTACTTTGAATTCTAATAGTCTTACTTTCTTTAGGTTGTAATGAAAATGATTTTGGACCATACATTAAAAAATCATCTGCAAACTTAACACCTTGACTTTCGTCATCTTGAATTTTTTCGTAACCACCACTTTTTGTTTGTTTTAGATGCTTCAAAGAAACCTTATAAGACTTTTCTTCATTACCATTATTTCTTACTGTAAATGTTTGAATTCTTGTCCTGCCCTCAAATACTAAATAATATGGATTAATCGTAAAAGCAGACGAAACTCCCCTAACACCCGCTAAGATTAAAACTGTTAAAGTTAGTAGTTTAAATATATTTATCCCTTTATAGTTCATTTTTGTTTTTTACTCCTCTTTTTGTTTTGTTTTATTATATCATATTAATAGTTAACATCAAAGCTAAAATTGCCAGAATAATTACCTGGTTCAACTCCAGCTGGTATTGTTATTATCGCACCTATATCTCTATCTAAATACCCATCTATTCCAATGTTATCTGTATCACTATCCAAGACAGTTTCCATATCTATTTTTTTACCAGATGAATTCGTTAACTGAGATTTTCTACGTACGAATATAATAGATTTATTTGGTTGCCCCCTAAGACGCACCCTACCTTTCTTAGGGGTTCCCATTATAGTTGCATTACCTGACATAACGGTAGATGTTCCATCTAAATTAACACCAACTATAACTCCGTTGTCATCTTCTAAAAGTATAGTTCCAACATCTATATCAGCATCTTCTACTTCAATTCCTATAGCTATTTCTTTTACAACAACCTTGATTTTTAACTTTTGCTTTTTCCACTTTCTATCATTCCGATCTCTATATCTAATTTTTATGGTCTTCCTATAAGTCCCTGCCTCAATTCCTGGTGACGCACTTATAACTTTTCCCCCTATATAAAGGTCCAAATAATAATCTGGGTCTCCATATTCCGTAACAGATAACTCTACATCCAAACTACTACCATTACTTTTTAGAGTTACGTTTTTAGGATATTTATATCTAATTCCACCTACACTACTATCAATGCTTACCCCACCTGAATAAGGATTCCCTCCCAATAAAACATCACCCAATATAACAATAGGATTACTAGACAAACCATCCATATCTATTGTAAATTTAGTAGGAGAACTTGGTATAACATTGCCAAAATCTAAATCTGAAATCTTATAGGCTGAAGACCTCGAATAAGATTTATTTCCTATGCTTAGAGCAACAAAAAAAACTAGCAAAATTGTTAGTAATTTCTTTTTCATTTAGGTCCTTTCTTAGTAATTAGCATCCACCGTGTAATTACCACTGTAGCTTCCCATAGGTGTTCCTGCTGGGATATTTAATTTCATACCAACTGTTGAACTTAAGGTTCCTGAGGCATCTAGACTGGCATCATCAACTATTGGAGTTGCTGTGATGAAATTTCCATTACCATCTCCAATACTTACTGCACTTGAATTAAAATTAATTGTTTGATTTGGTTGCCCAGAAACATCAAATGTAGCTAAACTAGGACTTCCTTCTATTGAGAAATCACCTCTAACAATTGATGTACTTCCATCTTGCAACATACTAAAGGTAACCCTTTTACCATCATTTATTATTATAGCCCCCATATTAACATCGCTTTTAGTCATAGTAACACTTACGGGAATTGGATCAACCCTAACATCAAACCTTATATTTTTACTTCTTGGACCCCATGTGTCATCCCAAATTTGAAGAGCCATAGTCCCTCTATACCTTCCTGTTTCTAAATCTACTCCTGAATTAGTGATTACACCCCCTATATACAAGTCTATTGTTGTATCTGGATCTCCTACCGCAGTAGCTGTCGGAGCAAAATCTATCACGGAACTATTTCTAATAAGTTGAACATTGGCTGGTAAAGAATAAGCTATCCCTGTTTTATTTGTTGTAAGAGTCACATGACCTAGAACTGGACTTCCCAACATAGTAACATCTCCCGATATCACCGATACATTCGGAGAACTTGTTCCAGACATACTCACATTAAAAAATGAAGGACTTGATGGCTGAAGATTTCCAAAATTACCTTGAGAATTTCTATTGTAAGAAATCCTGGCAAAAGATGTATTGCTAATGAATACGCAGATGAAGAAAATAACATTACCTTAAATACTTTTAAAATCAATCCTCTCCCTTCAAAAATAATATTAATAAGATATATCTATTAACATTGGGACTCCACCTGTATTAGATGTTGAATAAGTATCAGATTCTTGATTTGCACCAACAGATAAATCTCCTCCAATTTCTAAAGTATGACTACCTGTTCCATCTAATGTTCTTGCCTCTCCCAAACCTACATTAGGTGTAAAATCCATAGTTTCTGTACCAGCACTGTTGGATAAAGTTGATTCATGAACATCTAAGCTAATTTCTGCATTTGGAGCTCCTGAAATAGTATACTTACCAGACTGAGGTATCCCATCACAATGCATAGTTGGGGGACATGTTACATTGCCTGAAGAGTCTATTGATACTGTTTCTGCAGTACCATCTGTAGAGATAGTTCCCATATATATTGAATTACTTTCTGACACTTCTAGCTCAGAAACAATCTCTGCTTCTACTATACCATTAATAGAAACTGCGAAGCAATTCGTAGAAATAAATGTTAAAAAACTAAAAAATAATGTTAAAAAAAACTTCATAAATCCCCTCTTTCCTTATTTATAAAACTCTTTTGATATTTTAACACAAAAGATTTTCTATTTCAAATTAAAAAAGGGAGAAAAAATTCTCCCTTTTTAAATAATTAAGTTTACTAAATTAATAGTTAACGTCAATAGTCATTGCAGTACCACCAACGCTTGATGTTGAATAAATACCTGTAGCTTGATCACCTGCAACAGCTAATTCTCCACCTACATTGATTACTAACTCACCAGTACCATCTAAAGTTTCTCCAGCTTTAATTCCATAATCATTAGTTAGTGACATTGTGTTACCACTACCATCAGATAAAACAGCGTCTGAAACTGTAACATCAACAGAACCGTTAGGAGCACCTGTAATTGTATATACACCTGCGTCTGTAGAACCATCACAATACATAGTTGAAGGACATGTAACACTTCCTGCATTGTCCATAACAACAGTTTCTGGAGTACCATCTGTAGATAAAGTACCAAAGTCCATTTGAGTATCTTCTACGATTTCTAGTGGAGCAACAATTTCAGCATTAACAACACCGTTGATTGAAGCTGCTCTTGATTCAGCTGTAACTAAAACACCAGCCAAAGCTAGCAATGATAAAGATATTTTTTTCATTTTATTCTCCTCGTTATTTTAAACTATATGAATTTTTTTTATATCCACGTTGGTTATTATAGCATAAATTGGGATTTCTTTCAAACTTTTTTTGAGAAAATAAATTGTTTTTGTCCTAAAACCAAGATTTTTATTGATATTTTTTTTAAATTGTTTATGATGTTTTCGATAAAAAAAGTTATATATTTTGATACAAATTTAATTAAGAAAAGAATCTTAAACGATTCTTAAAAGGCTCAGAAATGTTAGAGATTAAAAATTTAGAATTATCGTTCGGAAAACAAAAAATATTTGATAAAAGTTCATTTAAAATCAATTCTGGTGAGAGAGTTGGTCTAGCTGGATTGAATGGATCTGGTAAATCCACTCTATTTAGAATACTTACTGGTGAGTTAGAAAACTATGATGGAGAGATAAATACTCCTTCAGGCTATAAGATTGGTCACTTAGAGCAGCATTTGAACTTTACCAAACCTACTGTTTTAGAAGAAGCATGCTTAGGTTTAAGAGAAGAAGATTATTATAACGAGTGGAAAGTTGAAAAAATCCTTTCTGGATTAGGCTTTACAATAGAAGATTTTTATAGAGATCCAAATGAATTTTCTGGTGGATTTCAAGTTAGATTAAACTTGGCTAAATGTTTGGCTGGCGAACCAGATTTGCTTCTTTTGGACGAACCTACAAACTATTTGGATATCGTTTCAATCCGTTGGTTAGTTTCATTCTTAAAGAAATGGCCTAATGAACTTATACTTATTACCCATGATAGAAATAACATGAATAGTATCACAACTCATTCTATGGCAATACATAGACAAAAGATGGTTAAGTGCGAAGGTAATACTGTTAAGCTTTATGAACAAATTGCATTAGAAGAAGAAATGTATATGAGAGAAGTTGCTAACGATGCTAGAAGACGTGAAGAAATTGAGAAGTTCGTTAATAGGTTTAGATCTAAGGCAAGTTTGGCATCTCGTGTACAATCTAGAATTAAACAATTAGATAAAATGGGCAAGAAAGAAGAGTTGTCTCAAATTAAAACTCTTGGATTTACTTTTAATGAAGAAGAGTTCAGAGCAAGAAACTTGATGAAATTTGAAAATCTTACTTTTGGATATGAAGATGGTGAAAACCTTATTGAGAATTTATCTTTACATATAGAAAAAGATGATAGAGTTTGTATCATTGGTAGAAACGGTAAAGGTAAATCTACTTTAATGAAGGTATTGGTTGGTGAATTAGAAGCTAAATCTGGAGAAGTTACTTACCACCCTAACTGTAAAATTGGTTACTTCGGACAAACCAATATTGAAAGATTAGATCCTAACAACAATATTATTGATGAGCTTTTCACTGCTAGAGGTGGATTGACTAATACTGAAGTTTACAGTACTGCAGGTGCGATGCTATTCTCTGGAGAATTAGCTAAGAAAAGAATATCTGTACTGTCAGGTGGAGAGAAATCTCGTGTATCTCTTGGAAAGATTTTACTTAACACAACAAATCTTCTTATGTTGGACGAACCTACAAACCACTTAGACGCAGATTCTTGTGATTCATTAATCAATGCTATAGATAATTTTGATGGTGGATGTGTTATAGTTACCCACAATGAAATGTTCTTACATCATTTAGCAACAAAACTTGTTGTATTCGATGATGGAAAAGTTAGCGTATTTAATGGAACTTATAAAGAATGGCTAGATAAAGTTGGCTGGGCTGAATAAAACTAAATTACCCTCACCTTTCGTGGGGGTATTTTTTATTATATTTTTAATTGTAATATTAAATTTTCTATGCATAATTAATATAAAGTTTTTCAATGAAAAAAGGAGTTAAAATATGAATAAAAAAGTTGAAGAAAAAAAGGTAGCTAAAAAAGCACCTGCTAAAAAGAAAACTGTAGCTAAAAAACCAGCTGTTAAAAAAGTTGTTAAACCAACTAAAACTGTTGCAAAAAAAGTTGCACCTAAAAAAGCTGCTGAGCCTGTTAAGGAAACTACATCTTGCACTATGGGATCTTGCAAAATTGGTGGCAAATGTCCTTGCGTTAGATTCTTCAGAGGTTGTGGATGTAAAGGTAAAGCAATAATTCTTGCTGTTATCGCATTAATTGCTACTTTCCTAGTTGTACAAAGCATTGAAAACAAAGTTGCTGATAAAGCTGTTAAAGAAATTGAAAAAGCTGCTAAAGAAAGTGGGTTTATGTTTGAAGTTGAAGAAGTTGGTTATAGCCTGTTCTCTAAAAACTTTTATTTAGAAAATGTAACTCTTTCTCTTGTTCAAGCACCTGGAGTTAATTTATTTGTAGCTGAAGCTTCTATAGACTCTGAACTTGTAAAAATGTTTGATAAAGATTTTAAATATGAACTTCCTACAAAAAGCGGTTCTTCTGAAAATTACATCAAAGGTTTAACTGTTAATAAAGATCTTTTATTTGCTATGGGTCTTCCTGAAGATACTTACTTAGATATAGTTTCTTACGATCAAGTTTCTAAAGAAGCTGTGTTCTCTCAAGTTACTTTACATCTTAACAACTTTGCTGAAGTTGCTATTAGCACAAACATTACTGACTTAGAAAAATATATCTCAGGTCTTAACACTTTTGTTAAAAACAGTGAAGCACATCAAAATGACCAAGCTGCTTTAGAAAAAGATTTTGAAGAATTCTTTGCTTCATTATATATGGACTTTGCAAGCTTCTCTTATAAAGATAAAGGTCTTGATGAATTTATGAAAAAAATTAATCCTAATTACGAATATGAAAAAGACTTAAAACTTGTTGATATTAAACATGCTAAGGATTTAACTGAAGAACAAAGAACTGTTCTTAGAGATTTCGTTGCTAAACCTGAAAGCGTTAATATTAGCTGGAATAATAACTCAAATATTTCTGTAAAAGAATTAATCGACTCTATGAAAGCTAAAAAGAAATCAATCGATAAATTAAATTCTGGATTTACAGTTCAATTTAACGGACAACCTCTTTTCACTGAAGAAGTTCCTGTAGTTGAAACTAAAAAAGCTGAACCAGTTAAAGTTGAAGCTAAAGAAGAAGTAAAAATAAAAGTTACCCCTGAAGCTGAAGCACCTAAAACTGAAGAAGTTAAAAAATAATTCCAAAGATTATTGAGAACTTTAAGAGCTGGGTTTATTGCCTAGCTTTTTCTTTTAAATTTTTGTTTGTAATTATACATATTAAAAACCTAGAATTTCATAGCTAATTTTGAATCTTTTTGTTTGATTTTTTTAGGAATTTTGTATATAATGTTTATCGAATATTAATGCGAAATTTTATGGAGAATTATTATGCAAGCATCAACTTTTTCAATATTACACTTATTTACTGAAGCAGATTTCATTGTTAGAACAATTTCTGTTCTTTTGCTTTTTGCTTCTATCTATGCATGGTCAATTATTATAGAAAAAATCTTTATGATGAAGAGAGTTAAACATGCTACAAAATTATTTGAAGATGCGTTTTGGTCAGGTGGTGACTTAGATGCGCTTTACAAAAAGTTAGAAGGTAAAGCTTTCGATCCTATGTCAGTTGTGTTTACAGCTGCTATGAAAGAATGGAAAAGATCTTCTAAGATATTATTAAAAAGCATAACAGATTCTAAAGTTAATAACCTTTATCAAAGAGTTGATAGAATTATGGGCATGACTGTTGAACAAGAATCTGAAAAATTAGAAAAGAAAATGACTTTCTTAGCGTCAGTTGGTTCAGTGGCTCCTTTCGTTGGGTTATTCGGTACTGTTTGGGGTATTATGGAATCTTTCTCCGCAATAGGTTCTGCTAAATCTACATCTATTGGTGTTATCGCACCTGGTATTGCTACTGCGTTATCAACAACTGCTTTAGGTTTGATTGCTGCGATACCTGCTGTTATTGGATTTAACAAACTTATGGATTCTATTAGCAGATATGAAATGAGATTAGAAAACTTCGCTTCAGAATTTTTTACAATAATATCTCGTCAGATTGATGAAAAAGTAAAGAAGTAAACTGCGTCTTTTGCGCGATTAATTGGAAGAAAATCTTTTAATTTTCCTTCCACTCGCACAAAATACTTGTTTATTCAAAACAATATTAAAATTGAAGATAAAATAGATTTAAGATGGATTAGAAAATGGTTTATAAAAACGGTAGAAGAAGAACATCTAGAAAAGATAGAAAGTTCATGAATGAAATGAACATGACGCCATTGATTGACGTTATGACTGTATTGCTAACTGTATTTATGGTTACTGCCCCATTACTTACTTCTGGTATAGATCTTGATTTGCCAGATGGTGGTGCTTCTACAATAAATAAAAATGCTAAAGCGATTAATATTTCTATAGATCAAGAAGGTAATCTTTATCTTTCAAACAAAGTTATTTCAAAGAGAAATCTTATGGTAAAGCTTAATGCTATTTTGAAAAAGAATAATAAAGCTTCTATTGTGATTAGTGCTGATCAAGGTGTTAGTTATGGTAAAGTTATTGAAGTTATGGGACTAGCAAAGGATATGGGCTTTAAAGAAGTTGCTTTGAAGACTACGGATAAGTAATTTTGGGTTGAGTTGTAGATGAGTTATTTAAAAAAGAAATATGGATATAGTTTTAAAGAGATTTGTAGTGATTGCAAAAATGACTTCTTTATTAGAGTTAAAGATTTATCTCGTGATGAGAAAGACTCTTTGATTATATCTTCAGTTCTGCACTTCTTAATCTTCATACTTATATTGGTTGCTCCTTACACAACAAATATGAATAGACTTAAGAGTGTTAAAAAAGATACTGTTGTTATATTTGATTTAGAGAATTTAAAATTAACTGAAAAAGACAATCTACCCTCTTCTCCTGTTAAGCCAAAAGTAGAAAAGAAAAAAGAAGTTGCTAAGAAGCAAGAGCCTAAGAAAGTTGAACAACCTAAAAAAGTGGCTAAGAAAGCAGTTCCTGCTACTCCAGTTAAGACGCCTAAGGTTGAGCAAAAACCTTCTAATAATGTAAAAGGTGGTAGCGTAGATATTGCAAATAATTCTTCTAATAAAAAAGGTGAAACTAAGGTTGATGAAAAATCTAAAAAGCTTTTGAAAAAAGCTGATGTGAAGACTGGTTCTATGGAAGATTTATTCAAATCTATAGATGATATAAAATCAAATGTAGCTGAGAGAGAAATTGCTCAGAAGAAGGAAGCTGAAAAGCAAGCTGCCGTAGATAATCTTTTAAAAGAACTTGTTGAAGTTGAGAAGCTTGAGGAAGCTCCTAAAAAAGCATTTACTGAATCTGACAATGGTAAAACTGTTGCGGACAAGGAAGTTTCTGTTTCATATATTAATGCAATTAAATATAAGATTAAAGGTTGTTGGAATATTGATCCGGGTGCAAAAGGCATTCAAGATCTTTCTATTGAGATTGATAGTGTTTTAACACCTGATGGAAGCATACAAAGTGTTAACATAGTTGATATGAGGTCTTACAACTCTAATCCTCACTTTAAGGCTGCCGCAGATAGTGCTAGAAGAGCTTTGATTGATTGCGCACCGTATAACTTGCCTATGGAAAGATACAGTATTTGGAAAGATATTAGATTTAATTTCCGCCCTTCTCGTGGTGCAATTGAATAAAAATAGATAAGCCTTCAAAACGAATTGGAGGCTTTTTTATTATAAAATTTTTAGATAAATCAATTGGATAAATTCTCTTGAAATAAATATTTAAAAAAGTTGAAAAAAAGTGTTGACTTTATTTTTTACTAATATTATAATGTCCGCAGTTCTGATTGAGTTTCATCTCAGTCTTGCGAGACGACCCCATCGTCTAGCGGTTAGGACTCGGCCCTTTCAAGGCCGCAACACGGGTTCGAATCCCGTTGGGGTCGCCAAATTTTTAATGAAGTCTCTTTCTTTTATAGAAGAGATTTTTTTGTTTTTATAATCTTAAAAATGAATCGTTTTATATACTTATTTTTTAATATAATAAAATTGTTAGTTACAATAACTTATATCAACATATCCTAAGCTACATGCCTTTTCAACAAAAGCTGCACCGGCATCTCCGCTTTCAACTAATGACTTACAAGCATCTTTGTTATTAATGCAAGTTCTTTCTACCATATGACTTGGAACATCTTCTTTTTTCATTGATGCTTCACAAGCTGATGTAGCTGAATAATTTGTGTAGAAACAAGAGTGTACTAATTGACTTCCTGTAGCGTTTGGATCTTCTGCTAATGTATCACAAACCTTTTCATTGGAAGAAGCATTACATGAGGAATATAAATTATTAGTAGAGACCCCTTCATAATCTGCTAACGTATCGCAAATTGATTTGGAAGAAGACCCCTGACACGCCTCACTTAACATATTGTCATTATAGTTATCTCTCTCTAATATACTTTCACAACTTGAGGATTCTACATATTTTTTAAGACATGCTTTTGCAATAAAAGCTGTACCGGCATCTCCGCTTTCAACTAACGACTTGCAAGCTTCTTCGTTATTAACGCAAGTTCTTTCTACCATATGAGCTGGAACA
>JAOASE010000009.1 GCA_025210155.1 Alphaproteobacteria bacterium
GAACCAACGACCTTCAGGTTATGAGCCTGACGAGCTACCGGGCTGCTCTACCCCGCGTCATTATAAAACTTTTTATTCTCTCATTGAGAATGTATGGGTATTTTAACTATTTGTATTGTAAAGTCAAGGCTTTTATTAATTTATAGTCTTTTGAGCTATTTTTTCAAGGCTTGCTTTATATTTTTATAGAATTGTTATTTGTGCTATGTTATAATTTTTTAGTGGAAATTTATTGAATGAAAGGAATTAATTGTGAAGAAATTATTAGATCTATTAAATGTTTTGGAAAGTTACTTTATTTATAAAAATGATGATGTTTTGTCTTCTGTTAGTATAGCTGGAATAGCTATAGATTCTAGGGAAGATGTTGAGGGGAAGTTATTTGTAGCTGAAAAAGGTTTTAAGTTTGATGGTGTTAAATTTGTTGAGGGTGCTATAAAGGATGGTGCCGTTGCGGTTATAGTTCAAGAAGGCTCCGAAGAAAAATTAGTTAAAGAAGCTATAGAATTAATAGAGAATAAAAAAGTTCCTTTGATTGTTGTTCCTAATACTTCTATTGCAGTTTCTGAAATTTGTAATGAGTTTTATGATGTAAAGCCTAAATATATTTGTGGGATAACAGGTACTAATGGTAAGACAACAATTGTTGATTTCACTAGGCAAATTTGGAGTGAGTTGGGAGTTAAAGCGGCTTCTATGGGAACTATTGGTTTGCAAGTTTCTTTTGATTCGCCAAAGATTCGTGAGCTTATTGAGTTTGTAGATGGTAAAGGTTTGACTACTTTAGATGTGGTTTCAACGCATTATGTTTTATCTGAATTAAAGAAGGAGGGCGTTGATTATGTAGCAATGGAGACTTCTTCTAATGGATTGGAGCAAAGAAGGTGTGATTTGCCTTTTGTGGCAGGAGGTTTTTCTTCTTTTGAAATAGATCATTTAGATTTCCATGATGGTATAGAAGGTTACTTTTCTTCTAAGAAAATTTTATTCAATCATCTTATTGTTGATGGTGGTTTTGCTGTAGTTAATAATGATATGAATGATTTTGCAGGAATCTCTGTTGTTGAAGATTTGATTAAGGTTTCTAAAGAAAGAGGCTTAAATCTTGTTAGGTATGGAAAAACTGGTGAAGATGTAAAGATTCTTTTTGAAGAAGTTAGAGATGGTAAGATTTATTCAGCTATTTCATTTTTTGGAAAAGAATTTGATTTGGTGTTTCCTATGAATAATCATTATATGTTTTTATCTGCATTGAATGCTGCAATATTTGCTTATGCTACTTTAGGAAAGGGGAGGCTAGATGATATAGTTTTCGCTTTGGAAAATTTAAAAGATGTTAATGGCAGATTTGAATTTGTTGGAAATGCTAAGAGCGGTGCTAGTATTTATGTTGATTATGCTCATAATGGTGAGGCTATAAGAAATATTTTACAGGAGGCTAAGGATAAGGTTGCTGGTGAAAATGGAAAGGTTATTTCTGTTATAGGTGGTGCTGGTGAAAAGCCTAAGGAAAGATTGCAAGAGCTGGCGAAGTATTCAGTTGAATATTCAGATGTTGCAGTTCTTACAACAGATTCTCCTAGAAGCGAAAATCCTAATGATATAGTTAAAAAGATGTTGGAAATTTCTCCGTCGGCTGTTGGTATTATTAATAGAATAGTTGCTGTTGGTAAGGCCATAGAATTATCAGGTAATGATGATGTAATTGTTATTTGTGGTAAAGGTCATGAGAAAACTATATCTTTAGCTGGTAAGGATTATTATATTTCTGATAAGCAAATAGTTGAGTATTTGTTGGAAGGTAAGGCTGATGATAATTTGAAAGCTGAGATGGAAGAATATAACTCTGTTATAGGTTAAAATGAAAAAGGAGCTGATTAGCTCCTTTTATTTTATATATTGTATTAGTTATTTAGCTTTAATTAAACTGATAACTAGGGCGCTTATTGCGAAACATCCTGAGATTACGCAAACCATATTTAGACCAGAAACTCTTAATTGTCTTAGTAAAGTTTCTATACTAAATGGCGTTAATAAGCTGTATCCGAATATTACTAAACCAACAGCTATGATGCTGATAAGAGGTTTGTGTGAATATTCATTTTTTCTTATTATATTTAAAGATAAATATGCCGCCGCTAGGAAGCATAGAAGGGGAATTAACCACATTGGTAGCATTTTAATTTCTCCTTTGTTTTGTTTAATTTTATGAGGTTTTGGATAATAAAAAATCCACAACCTCCATTTTGTTCAAATGTATGTTATGGATTTATGATAATATATTTATTGCCATTAAGGCAAGAAAATTATTTTTCAATATTATCTTTTTTAATTATTTGTCTTGTTACAAGAATTCCGATACCGATAACTATAAGCATGTCGGCAATATTGAATGATGGCCAATGGTGCCCATATGCATGGAAGTCTAAGAAATCAACTACTGCTCCGAAACGAAGTCTGTCTATTGCGTTTCCTAATGCTCCACTTATTGCTAATGCTATTAAGATTCTATTTGTTTTATTTTTTTCTTCTTTAAAGATTAAAACTAAAAATATAGTTATAACTATACTCATGAAAAATAGTAACCATCTTCCAAGTTCAGAGTGATTTGTTAGCATAGAAAATGAGACGCCTTTGTTGAATACTAAGCTAAGATTAAAAAAGCTAGTGATTGGAGGTTGAAATAGAATTCCGTCTGGAGATATTGAGTTTGGATCTCCAGTTAACATCCATAATCCAGTTGCTTTTGAAACCATATATGTTTTTGTTAAAGCATCAATTATTATTCCAATAATTATTATTGTTATATATAGTTTATATTTTTTTAAAAATTCTAAAGTTTTCATTTTATGCTTTCTTAATTTTTGTTAAATTTATATCGTGTCTTTTCATTTCTTTTTCTATTTCTTTTTCAGAAAGACCGATAATGTGATTTAGTTTTTTGTAATTATCTGTTTTTAGATTACTAATCATTTCGTGGATTATATCTTTATCAACGCCTAACATATTTAGAATAGAACTGCCCATTTGTAAAGAAGATTCTGTTGTTTCAGGAATCGCTTCAGTTGCCCCATGGTGTTTTAAGATGTGGCTATCTAAATGGTTTTTTGCCCTAGCGTATATTTTTAGATTAGGGAAGTTCTCTTTTAATATTTGAACACAGTGTCTTATTTCTTTTGTTCCACTTAATGCTACGATTGCTATTTTTGCAGAGTGGGCTCCAACGGCTTCTAGAACTTCAGGAGATGCAGTGTCTCCGAAGTATATTGGTTTATCTAATTTTTTGGCTTTATGAACGACGTCTGGGTCAGTGTCTAGACCGGTATATGTTATATTCATTTCTTCAAGCATTTTCGAAATAGTCATACCAACTCTTCCGTATCCTAATAATATTACATCTGCTGAATGGCTGTTAGGTTTAATATCTTCTAAACTCTTATCTTTCATAGATAGTTTATCTATTATGGTTTTTGTTATTTTAAATATTATTGGAGTTAGGAACATAGACATAGATACTATTAATATTAATAGATGTGAGTCATATACGTTTATTATTTTGGCATCTGGTTTGCTAGCAAGGCTAAGAACAACAAGTGCGAATTCTCCAACTTGGGATAGTATTATAGATGTTTGTAAGCTGTTTTTTCTATTAATGTTAAAGCATTTGCAAACAAGATAAATCATTACGAATTTTATAAGCATTATTGCTGTAAGCATTTTTAAAATGCTATTTAAGTTACTATTTATAATTGCAAAATCTACTCCCATACCAATACTTATAAAGAAAAATCCAAGTAGAAGAAGTTTGAAAGGTTCTATATTATTTTGTACTTGATGTCTGAAGTTAGATTCTGACATCATTATTCCAGCAATGAAACCTCCCATAGCCATAGGAAGTCCAATTAGATTTGTCATCCAAGCTAGAAATAATACTAATGTTAAGCATACTGCAGAGAACGCTTCTCTTGATTTTGTTTTAGCAACGAAGTGTAATATTTTTCCCATTAGGAATTTACCAAATATTATTGTGGCAAATACAGCTATTATTGGAAGTATATTACTTGTTATAGATGTGGGGTTGTTAGATGTTGCAGATGATAATATAGGTATTAGAGCTAGAATTGGTATAGCCATAATATCTTGGAATAGAAGTATTGAAAGAGCTTTTTGTCCATATGATTTTTCTATATCTTTGCTTTCGTTTAGAATTTGCAAATCTATTGCAGTTGAAGAAAGTGAAAGGGCTAGTCCCAATAGGATAGAAGCCTCTATTGAGAAACCAATTAATATTGCAAGTGTTCCAAAAATTATTGAAAGAGATAGAACTTGAAGCCCTCCTAGTCCGAAAACCCATTTTCTATAGTTCCAAAGTTTTGAAGGTTTCATTTCAACACCTATTAGGAATAGTAGAAATATAATTCCGAATTCACCTAGTAGTTCGATGGTGTGTTGATCATTTACTAATCCCATACCAAATGGACCAACTATCATACCAGATATTAGGAATCCAAGAATGGTTCCGAATCCTAAAAGTTTTGCTATAGATATAGATACAACTACACATATTAATATTATTAGTAGTAGTGAAATTAAAAGTTCCATACTTTACTCCATCTTTTTCACATAAACTTGTGAAATTTAAAATAATAATTTTGCAGTTATTTATTTTTTATAAACTCCTTTAAAATTAATTTTATTTCACAACTTTCTGAAGAAAAATCTGAATAAAGATTTTATTGTGTTAAAGATAGTTTTAAAAAGGTTTATTTATAAAAGTTCCCTGCTTTATTTCTCTAAGTTTTATTATAGCAAAAAAAATAGATTTTTCATTAAAAAAAAGCTTGATTTTTCTTTTTTTGTGAAATATACTCTCGCATATGCAAGTCCGCATTTCTAGGAATGTTGGGTTGTATGATATGTATGTTGCGGGTGTAGCTTAGTGGTAAAGCTCCAGCCTTCCAAGCTGATTACGAGGGTTCGATTCCCTTCACCCGCTCCATTAAATTTAACCACCTTCGCTAAGGTTTTGGCAGCTTTCATTTTTGTATAACAAAATTTTTTTCGAAAGTATGTCTGGATAAAAGAAATTTTAGCAAGGAGGCTTCCACCGAAGCTTTTGCGAAGGTGGGAAAAAGAAATATTTGGTGGATGTTTTTAAATTACATTCATTATAAGAAAACTTTAACCCATTATATTAAGGAGACTAAAAATGGCTAAAGAAAAATTTGAGAGAGGTTTACCTCACGTAAATATCGGTACTATCGGTCACGTGGATCACGGTAAAACTACTACAACTGCTGCTATCGTTAAATACTTCAACCCTGATTCAGGTATGACTATCGACAAAATCGACGGTGCTCCAGAAGAAAGAACTAGAGGTATCACAATCAATACAGCTCACGTTGAATACCAAACTGAAACTAGACACTATGCTCACGTTGACTGTCCAGGTCACGCCGACTATGTTAAAAACATGATCACTGGTGCTGCACAAATGGACGGAGCTATCTTAGTAGTATCTGCTGCTGATGGTCCAATGCCTCAAACTAGAGAGCACATCCTACTAGCAAGACAAGTTGGTTTATCTAGCATGGTTGTTTTCTTAAACAAAGTAGACCAAGTTGAAGATGAAGAATTACTAGAATTAGTTGAAATGGAAATCAGAGAACTATTATCTTCTTACGAATTTGATGGTGACAACGTAACAATCGTTAGAGGTTCTGCGTTAGCTGCTGTTGAAGGTAATAAACCTGAAATTGGTGAAGAAGCTATTAAAGCATTAATGGCAGCTGTGGATAAAGATATCCCAACTCCAGCTAGACCAACTGACAAACCATTCCTAATGCCAATTGAAGATGTATTCTCTATTACTGGTAGAGGTACTGTTGTTACTGGTAGAATTGAAACTGGTGTTCTTAACGTGAACGAAGAAGTTGAAATCATTGGTCTTAAAGACACTGTTAAAACTACTGTAACTGGTATTGAAATGTTCAGAAAGCTTCTTGATAAAGGTGAAGCTGGTGATAACGCTGGTGTTCTTTTAAGAGGTATTAAAAAAGAAGATGTTGAAAGAGGTCAAGTATTAGCTCTACCTGGTTCAATCACTCCTCATACTGAATTTGAATGTGAATGCTATATCTTAACTAAAGATGAAGGTGGAAGACACACTCCTTTCTTCTCTAACTATAGACCACAATTCTATTTCAGAACTACTGACGTTACTGGTGAAGTTGTACTTCCTGCAGGAACTGAAATGGTAATGCCTGGTGATAACATCAAAATGACTGTTAAACTAATTGCTCCAATCGCTATGGACGAAGGTCTAAGATTTGCGATCAGAGAAGGTGGTAGAACTGTTGGTGCTGGTGTTGTAGCTAAGATTATCAAATAGTTCGATCAGTTTATAGATTGAATAAGACTCCTCGATTTATCGGGGAGTTTTTTTATTGAAATGTTTTTGAAATAAGTTAAGCTTTTATTTATTAATAATTTTAAATATTTATATGACATGAAAATGTTTATTAGGTTTTTATTTATATTTTTAATGATTTCCTCTCTCTCTTTATTATTTTTATTTTTGGAAAGAGGTGAGATTATTTTTAATGAAAGGAAAGTTTTATGTCCTGGGTTTGGAATTCCTTTTATTATATCTATTTTTCTTGCACCTTTTGTGAAAGGAGAGATTGATGCTTTTAAGGATATAGATGTTTAATTTTAGCAGATCTTTGATAGGTTTGCTTTTTCTTTACTTTTTGTAAGTCATGAAATATAATTCTTCTATAAAAATAAATTGAAAGGTTTTTTATGAAAGTTTTAGTTCTTGGAGATGTGTTTGGTGAGGCTGGTAGAAATGCAGTTGTTGAAAAACTACCAATTTTAAAAGCTAGGTATAAACCTAATTTTATTATAGTTAATGCAGAAAATGCGACTCATGGAAGAGTTGTTTCAGCAAAACATGCTAAAGAAATTTTTAGAGCAGGGGCAAATGTTATAACTTTAGGAGATAAGGTTTGGGATTATCAAGCTGATATTGATTATTTTAAATCTCAAAAAAATATAGTTAGGCCATTTAATTTAGATAGTGAAAAATTAAATGAAGATATAAAGATTTTTAATATTGGATCTAAAAAAATTGCAGTATTGAGTTTTTTAGGTAAGACATTTATGGAAACTGAGCGAAGAAAAATGACATCTCCTTATAAGAAGATGGATAAAATTTTGGAAGAATTGGTTTTAGGAAAAGACGCAGATGCTATAATTGTTGACTTTCATGCAGAAGCTTCTTCTGAAAAATTATGTTTTGCTTTTAAATATGATGGTAAAATTTCTGCTGTTTATGGGACGCATACTCATATACCAACGGCAGATAAGAGAATTTTAAAAGATGGAACTGGTTATATTACTGATATAGGAATGTGTGGAGTTCAAAATTCTGCCATAGGAATGGATGTTGAAGCTGGTATTCAATTTATGCAAAAAAATTATGGTGATATTGATAAAAGAATTTTTGCCCATCCATCTAAGGCAGAAGCGGGTGAATTATCTGGTGTTGTTTTTGAAATTGATGATTCAACAGGAAAAACTATTAATATTGAGCAAATTTTGCCTAAGTCATTTAAATAAGTAATTATAGGTTTTTGATTTGAAAAAGGTTGAAGTCGGAAAAATAGTTTTAAATAATTTTAGATCTTATTCTTCTTTTAAGGAGGATTTTTCTGATTGTAAGAATGTTGTTATTTATGGGAAGAATGGAGTTGGTAAAACTAATATTTTAGAGGCTGTTTCTTTTCTTTCTATTGGAAGTGGCGTTAGGAAATCTAAGTTTATAGATGTTGGTAATGTTAATTTTGAGAAAAAATCAGATAGTGATTCTGATAGTTGGACTGTTTTTTCGGAAATTGACTTTGATGGAGATACTGTGAAGATAGGTACATCTTACCCTTATTTAGGTTCTAAAAAATCAAAAGGTAGAATTTTTTCTGTTGATGGAAGTAAATTGTCAGTTCATTCAGATATACTGGATTATGTTAGGGTTGTATCTTTAGTTCCTTGGATGGATAGAATTTTTCAAGATTCTAGTTCTGATAGGAGAAAGTTTTTTGATGGATTTATAGAGCAGTTTTATAGATTTCATAACTCTTTGTTGGTTGATTATAATAATATGATGAAGCAAAGAACTAAATTATTGAAAAAGAAAAAATGGGATAAAGATTTAATTCTGATTCTTGAGAGGGGTATGGTTGAGAAGGCTATAGCTATAGCGGCTAATAGAATTTCTTATGTTGCAAAAATAAATAAACTATTGGAGAGTGTTGATGGATTACCATCTGTTAAGATTGTTTTGAATGGTTTGGTAGAAAATTATTTAGAGGATAATTCTGCAGCAGATGCTGAAGACATGTTTTTAGAAAAATTATTGAAAAATAGAGATGAGTTTAGAGATTCTTATTCTCCTTTTGTCCCTGGAATTCATAGGACGGATTTTTCAGCATTTAATTTAGATAAAAATATTAGTGTTGATTTAACTTCTACAGGAGAACAAAAGTTAGTTGTAGTTTCTATTGTGTTGAAGAATATAGATTTGATTAAATTAAATTTTGATGTTTGTCCTGTTGTATTAATAGATGAGGCTGTTGCTCATTTGGATTCTGAAAAGAAAAAGTATTTTTTTGAAATGCTTCAATCTAGTGATTGTCAATGTTTTTATACTGGTGTGTCTAAAGAGTTTTTTGAGGATTTGGATACAAAAAAAACTAAATTTTTATATTTAGTTTAATTCGTTTTCCAGTGTTATCTCTATCATCTTATTTATATTTTCTTTATCTTGAGTTATATTTAAGATGTTTTTTGTTTTATTAATTGTTTTTTCTTTAATATCTTTGGGAGGTTCTAGGTTTAAATTTTTATATTTTTCCAATGTTTTGGAATATAATTCGGCAAATGTCTCTAAAAGTAGGTCGTTTGTTGAAAAATTCTTTTCTTCAATGTTTTCATTTATTTCTTTTCCTATCATTTCGCCTTTGTTCATTAAAAGCCAGTTACTATTGATGTTAAAATCTTTTATTATTTGTTGTAAGGTGTTTGTCGCGGCGTTTTGTTTTCCTGATTCGTAGTTTTGAAGAGTGCTTTTTGATATATTAAGTATTTTAGCAAACTCTTCTTGAGTTTTTCTAATTTGTTTTCTTGCGAATCTTATTCTCCTTCCAAGCATCCAATTTTCTTCTCTAATAAGGCCATTTTTTATTTGAAATTTTATCGAGCTATTCATTTTGTATAAATCTAACATCTTAATTCTCTTTTATTTTGTAAAAACGCTTAAAAAATTGTATTTTAATCTTGAAAAAGCATAAAATATTGTGTATTATGGTTTTGTTGGGACTAAAATATGTATTATTTTATGTAATTTTAGTACTTTCAGGTTGTTTTGTCCATATAAAAATGTTTATTGAGGGTTGTTTTTGTTGGAAAGGGGTTGAAAATGGTTAATTTTACAGAGAGTGAATTTGATATATCTGTTGGGAGAAGGATTCGTTTTTATAGAAATGCGCTATCTTTATCTCAAAAGGATCTAGCAGGTAGGTTGGGAATATCGTATCAGCAGTATCAGAAGTATGAATCTGGTAGAAATAAAGTTTCAATTTCTAGGTTGATTGAGATTTGTGAAGTTTATAATATATCTCCAGATAAGTTTTTGGCTGGTGTTTTGGGTTCGTTTGATGGTGATTCGTCTTTAAAAGATTCGTTTTATAATTCTGAAAGTGTTAAGTTGTTGTCTCTTTATTATAATTACGATCCTAGATTGAGATCTAAAATTATAGATTTTTTGGAAGCTTTTGTTAAATAGAATAGAAAAAAAGAGCTCGGAGAGAGTGAGCTCTTTTTAACCTATCTAGAAACAAAACAATAGATAAGGTTATTTCGTTTCTATATTAGAATCTATATCTTATACCAATTTCTAATTTTTGAGATACTAATTCGGCTTCTTGTTCAATAACTTCAGTTCTTGTACCTGCTGTGTATCCTTCGTCTACCCAAGAATGGTTTCCAAGGTTTGAATATGTAAAGTTACCGAATACTTCGAATTTTTCATCAATTTTTATATTACTACCAACTTTTACTTCCCAAGCAAAATTTGTAGTTTCTTCAGTATTCGAAGTCCAAGTTCTTCCAGTAGACTCTAAGTTTGATTTATTTTCTATTTGAGCCATACCAATACCAGCTCCTAAGAATATATTAAAATCATTTGTTCCAAATATATCTCTTTCTACGCTGATCATATATTGATTTGCGCTAGTTTCGAAGCTTTCTTCCATTGCAGGAGATGAATTGTCTAGGTCAAAGCTATCTTGTATAGTGTAGCTTAACTCAAATCTAGTAGTGTCAGTAACATAACTACCGATAGCAAGTCTTATACTAGCTCCAGTACTTTTTGCTTTTAAAGCTTGGTTCGAAGCATCAGTTGTAGTGCTTGGTATTGAGCTTACATCTGTGATCATTACTTCTCTATCTTGATTTTTAAGTTCAGCTGAACCTAAAGATAGCGATACATAATTTTTACCAGCAGATTTTTCGCTTTTTCTATAGCTTCTATATCTGTTGCTGTAATCGTTTCTGTATGATTTTTTATAAGCAACTTCTATTGGAGTAGATTTTTTTTCTACTAGGCCATAGTAATATTTTGTTTTGTAACCAGATATTTCTGATTGATCCATTGCATTAGCAACATTTGTTTGCGTTAATACAACTCCAGTTGAAATTATACCAACTAATAACTTGTAATTTAATTTTTTCATTTTATTAATCCTTATTTTTATTATTTTGTTTCTTTGGATAATCTAATCTTAGTTGACATATATTTATTTGTCAAGAAAAAATGTCAAGAAATTGAGTTTTGCTTCTAGGATCTTTGTATTTCTGCGGTTTTTGTATGGATAAAAATAAAAATTATTGATTATTGGGTGATTCGTTTTTTTTTTATATTTGCTGATTCGTTTCTTGTAAATTAAATATTTGGGTTTGTTTTGACTGATTCGCTTTTGTTTAGTATGTAAATAGTTCGAATATTATTAATATATAATATATAAAGAGTTTTTTTTGATTCGTTTTTTTATTTAAAGGGTGTTTTATAAGAATAATTATTGTGGGATATTGCCCTTATATATATAAGGTGTAATATTTTTGATAGTTTAGATGGTATTTTGTGGTTAAAATTTCTTTAATTGATTCTCTTTTTGTGGTTTTAAGGTGAGCTTTTTATTTAAAAATGATTCGTTTTTCCCAGTTTTCTTAGGAATTGGAGGCTTCGTTAAAAAATAAATCATTTTTTTTGATAGAAAAGAATTGAGTAAAAACAGGGGCTTGGACCTTTTAATATTATTTTTTATAAAAAAAGTTGGAAAAAGGTATTGACTTTTAATTTTTTAGGATTATATTTCTTTTCATCTGATGTTGACAAGGGATGGAAACTAAAGATCACAAAGCATTCTAGCTTTTAGATCTGGGTTTTAGAAGTGAACCTCTCGGGCATAAAAAATCATTTTTTATATATAGTAAATATGTTTGTTGAAAGTTAATTTATAGAACTTAATTTTTTCTAAAAAAAATAAAAAAAAGTTCTTGACTTCTAATTTTTAATAAATATAATGTATCTCACCTTGAGCAGCGAGGTTGGGGTGCTAAAATTTGAGTTTTTTAAGTTGTTGTTTTAATGACAATTTTAGGAACTTAAATCTTAATAGATTTGGTTTTGAAAGACATCGTATATTTCGAAATAAAAGGGATATGTAGGCGGTATAGAGATTATAAAAAATTGAACCACTGCATATTCAATTGAGATTAACTTTGATGAAAAGTTAATCAATGACAAACTTAGGTAAGTACATAATATTAAAAAAAATGTTCTTGTTAATCTAAGTTTTAATCACTTTATTATAAGTAAAAATGAGTAATGCAGGATTGGTTATCGAGTTTATTATTAACTTGAGAGTTTGATCCTGGCTCAGAACGAACGCTGGCGGCAGGTTTTAGGCATGCAAGTCGAACGAGAAAGTTCCTTCGGGAGCGGGTAGAGTGGCGCACGGGTGAGTAACGCGTGGGAAATTACCTAGTAGTGGGGGATAAC